>NZ_DLHL01000004.1:0-122 GCF_002483225.1 Gemmatimonas sp. UBA7669
TCTCTGCGCCCTCCTTTCCTCCTTATCTCTGCGTGAGCTATTAGCGATCTCGCCTTGGCGACAAGCGTCGGTGCAGAAGCCAGACCGTCAACAGCTCTCGCAGAGAACTGCAAGAGAACCGC
>NZ_DLHL01000004.1:247-91884 GCF_002483225.1 Gemmatimonas sp. UBA7669
TTCCTCCTTCGCTCTGCGTGAGCTGTTGAGGATCTATTGGATCCAGCGAATGCCAGTATCTGGCCTGGCATCGTAAGAGGCGCACGCAGAGGAAGAGGGCGTCAGCGTGATCTCGCGCTGCTGAGGCCCCCAAGCGGGATGACGGTGCTGGCCCGTGTGCTGTCGCTGAACGTCCGCCGCCCGCGCCTGGACAATGACCTGTGAGCGACCGCGGAGCGGCACTTCGATGTAGCCCAACTGACCGGTGGCGATGGAGATGCGTGTCACGGTGGACACCTGCGTGGGTGCCTCACGAACTGTCGAGCCAGTCGAACTACTTCATCAAACCGCTCGCCGCGTGCAGCAACACCCCAACCAGGCCGCCGACCAGCGTCCCGTTGATGCGGATGAACTGCAGGTCGCGCCCGATCTGCAACTCGATCTTCCGTGACGTGGCGTCGGCATCCCAGGCCGCGACCGTGCTGGCAATCAGTCGCGCCACTTCCTCGCGCGCCTGCTCCACCGAGTAGGTCACGAGCTCCACGATCCAGCCGTTCACCTTCTCGGCCAGCACCGCGTCTTCCAGCACCTTGTGGCCCAGGCCCGTGAGCCAGCGCTCAATCTGATCGGGTTCGCGCTCGGCGTCGTCAGCGAGACGCGCGGCATAACTGCCCAGTCGGCCCTTCACATCGGTCCACACTTCGCGCGAGAACTCGGCCACTCCCGGATGGTTGAGCACATCGAGCTTGATCTGCTCGGCGCGCGCCATGGTTTCCGGATTGTCGCGCAGATTGGCCACGAAACGCTCCACGGCCTCATCGTAGCGCTGTCGCAGTGGATGGGCCGGGTCAGCGGCGACTGCCACCAGCGTCTTCTCCACGCCGCTCACGATCTTGTCGCCAAGACGGTCCTCCACGGCCCCCGGCACCCACCACGGGCTTTCCTTGCGGATGCGATCGCGAATGAGCTCCTCGTTCTCCTCGAGGAAGCGCGCGGCGAGGCGCAGCGCATCGTCGAGCAGGGCCTGATGACGCCCACCCGTGGTGAGCAACTCGAAGGCCCGTGCAACCAGCGGACCGGCCTGCATGGCGCGCAGTCGCGACACGATGCCCTTGTCCACGAGCGCCTGCACATCTTCGTCACGCATCACGTTGACGGCGCCCGACAGGCCGTGCGCCGCTGCCGTGGCCAGGCGCCGGGAGTTCTCCGGTCGCGCAATCCACTGCGCCGCCTTCTCACCCAACTTCATGGCCGACAGCTTCTCCTGCACCACTTCGCGCGTGAGAAAGTTGCGTTGCACGAAGTTGCCGAGGGCGGTGCCAATGCGATCCTTGCGCGAGGGCACAATGGCCGTGTGCGGAATGGGCAGGCCCAGCGGATGGCGGAACAGGGCCGTGACCGCAAACCAGTCGGCCAGGCCGCCCACCATGGCGGCTTCGGCAAAGGCGCGCAAATAACCGATGGCCGGATGGTGCGCTTCGTAGATGCGAGCCACCACGTATACAATGGCCACGACCACCAGCATGGCCGACGCCACGCGCTTCATGCGCACAAGACGCACCCGACGAATCTCGTCGTCAGGTGTGATGCGCAGGGCGGCGGGTAACGCCGTTGAGGGCAGCGCCGCTGAGGGCTGCGCCGTCGAAGGCAGAGCCGCCACGGGCTGCGATTCCGGCGAGCGGTCGGTCACCACACGCGGGTCAGCGAGTGGCGGCGGCGTCGCCTACCTTGATGCCGCGCGGGTCGATGGGGGCGGCGGTACCGGCCGGAAGGTCCATGTAGAGCACTACGGGATGGCCGCCAATCTGTTCCAGCGCCAGCGTGACCGTCCGCGCGCCATGCGTCTTGCTGGCAGGCACCTCGTAGCGGCGTGTGGTGGCACCGGCGGGGACATCCACCCGACCCAATCCGTAGCGACGACGTGCCGCGTCGCCCATCAGGTCGAGAAAGTCCGCCGCTTCCACTGGGTTGTCCCAGGTGGTGGCCCATACAAAGGCATCCGTCTGACCGTTGCGAACCACGGCAAAGCGGTCGCCCGCGAGGCCGGTGGCCCCGCGCACGGCCAGCGCATCGTTCTTGAGATGCTGCACCAACGCGAGACGGGTTTCGAACTCGCCGAGTGTGTTCTCGAAGAACACCGTACCGCTGCGCGGCGCGGGCAGCGTGACAGTGCGCGCCATGAACCGCTCGGCAGGCGTGGGCGCGAAATAGGCGTCGTCACGCAGCACCTGCCGCGTGGACGTGGGCAGATCGGTCAGCAGTTCCTTTTCCGGTCGCTTTTCGACAAAGCGACGCACGAAGTCGGCCCCGCCAAGGTACGGGAACAACAGGCCCTCACGAATGGTGCGCGGCGCAGAGCCAAACACGGGCATGCCGACCGACTGATCGCGAATGAGATCGCGAATGCGCTCCCATCCGCCCGGCATGCGCAGCGCCGAGGCCGAGTTGGGATCGATGCGCAACTGCATGTAGACCGCCTGCCCTTCCAGCACCGACTGTGCGGCCGTCTGCCGGTCGGCATCGTCGGTGCGGCCCTGAATGCTATCGATGGGCACATACTGGTCCTGCAAGGCATGCACCAGTTCGTGAGCTACGGTTTGCCGCAGTAGAAGATCGGGGGCGCCATCCACCACGTACAGCACGTCGGTGGCCGGATCGTAGTAGCCCACGATCTGTTCCTCGAGCAATCGCTGCAGCAGCGGCGCCATTTGCATGGTGTCGGGTATCTGCCCGAGCAGGCGATACACCACTTCGAGACCGGCGACCTGCGTGCGACCACGTTCACTTTCGAGCTGCTGGCGCACGAAGCGTCCCACTTCCTCCTTCGAGCGCCGCTCCACCTTGGGCGGTGTCTTGAACGGGAGTCCCAGTTCCTTTTCGATGCGCGGCACGAACTCCGCGACCAGCTCAGCATAGGGTCCATCGCCGGCCTTGGGCTTCTCGCCGCAGGCAGCCAGCAGCGTCATCGTGGCCAGTGCGCCTGCGGCCACAACGCCAGCGGACAACGCCCGCGCGGCGAATCGGACGGATGCGCGCGTTGGCGCGCCGCGGCTCTGCCGCGTCGTCGGGAGTGCCATGGACTTCAGGGAATGAGGATCAGGCCGGAAGCACGCGCTGCAGGTACCACGTCATCAGCGCCTCTCCCCAAAGCAAGACCAGGAGCGCAGCGGGCGCAAGGAACACACCGAAGGGCACGTCGGGAAACTCGAACTCCTCGCCACGACGGCTGCTGCGGATTTTGACAATGGGTCCGACAATACCCACGAAGACCACGGCGCCCAGGAACGCGCCCGCCACAATGGTGAGCAGCGAGCGCTCGGCGCCTACCGCGGCGCCCACCACGGCCATGAGTGTCGTGTCGCCAAAGCCCATGGCTTCGCGCTTCATGATCACTTCGGCCAGCCAGCCAATGATGGTGATGGCTCCGGCGCCCACGCAGGCGCCGATGACCGACGGCCAGGCCGCCGCAAACCGGCTCTCCTCACCCACGAACACATTGGCGAAGGAGAAGGCCAGCATGAGAAGGAGGCCCGACACCGTGAAGCCGTCGGGAATGAGATAGTGCTTGGCATCGGTGATGGCGATGCCGAGCAGAATGGTGGCAAAGAGAGCCACGCGCAGTGCTTCGAAGGTGAGACCGAAGGTCCACACGGACGCCATCCACCCGAGCGCCACCACCAGCTCCACCGCCGGATACTGCACCGAAATGGGCAACGCGCAGCCACGACACTTGCCGCGCAGCATCAGCCAGCTGAGCAGCGGGATGTTCTCGTGCCAGGCAATGGGGCGGCTGCAACGTGGGCAACGTGAGCGCGGCGACACCACACTCAATTCTTCCGGCCAGCGCGAGATGCAGACGTTCAGGAAGGAGCCGATGGAGGCCCCGACGACGAAGGTCATGAACAGCACCACGCCCACCATGCCGGGCACGAAGAGCGGCGCAGCCGGGTCGAGCAAGGGCGACTGCGTGAACGAGGCCTGCAGCGCGGCCAGCACAGAATGGACGGACATGCTCACAGGACGATCAACCGGCGGCCGGGTATCCCGAGCGGCCTCCACGAAAGGCCATGGCGTACAACAGGATGCCGGTGGCCACCCCCACGTTGAGCGACTCGACGCCGGCGGCCATGGGCACGGCCACCGTACGCTGGACGGACGCGGCCACGGCTGGCGTGAGGCCGGCGCCCTCGTTGCTGACCACGAGCGCCTGTGGCGCCGCCACCTGATGCAGCGCGAGTTCCGGCAGCGGGGTGCCATCCATGTCGGCCGCCCAGAGGGTCACGTCATGCTGCGCCATGAACCCGGCGACCGTCGTCCAGTCGAGCAGGTATACCGGATGGGTGAACAGCGCCCCCATGCTGCCTCGCACGACCTTCGCGTTCCACACGTCCACGGTGCCCGGCAGGGCGAACGTGGCCCGTACCCCCATGGCCGCCGCCGTGCGGACCACCGTGCCCACGTTCCCCGGGTCCTGCAGGGCGTCGAGAACCAGAAAGCGGGTCCCGTCGACAAAGGGCGGCGCCGGCATCTCCCACGAGGGAATGGGAGCGATGGCCAGGACCCCCTGCGGCGACTCGGTATCCGCCGCCTCCTGCAGCTCGCGGGCCGAGACCGTGGCCACGGCAATGCGGCGCGCGTCACACATGTCCAGCACGGCCCGTACCCGCTCGTTGCCCTGGGCGTCGTCAGCCAGCAACAGGCCCTGCACTGCCAAGCCGCTGGCCAGCAGCGATTCCACCGTGCGCACGCCCTCGGCCACGAACAGTTGCTGCCGCTCCCGGGCTTTGCGGCGCTGCAGGTCTCTGGCAAGCGTCAGTAACTTCACGGCATCCTCAGGGGTATGATGCGTGGTGCCGGCACCGACGCCGACGCCACCCACACAGCTACCGCACACAATACGCGTCCATCGGCCATGCGCCAATCCGTCCTGCTCGCCTTGAGTCTCGTGCTGACCACATCCTGCGTGCCGAGTACGCCGGAGGAAGTGGCCATGGGGAACGATTACGCCCAGCAGATCGAGCGGCAGCTCCCCATTGTGCGTGACCCGGAGATCGTGCGCTACATCAACGTGCTCGGCGACAGCATCGCGCGCGTGGTGGACAACCGCGAGCTGACCTGGCGGTTCAACGTGGTGGACGAGGCTGAAATCAACGCCTTTGCGGTGCCGGGCGGACACATCTACGTGAACCGCGGGCTGATCGAGCGCACCACCAACATGTCGGAACTCGCGGGGGTGCTGGGCCACGAAATTGCCCATGTCACGCAGCGGCACAGCATGAAGCAGATGGCCGCCGCGCAGCGGGCCAACATCGGCCTCAGCCTGGGGTGCATCCTCGCCCCATCGGCCTGCCAGGGACTGGCTGGCACCGGTGTATCGGCCGTGGCGCAGCTGGGCTTTGCCAAGTTCAGCCGCGACGACGAAACGGAAGCCGACCGCTACGGCGTCAAGTATGTCACGCGCAGCGGCATCGATCCGCGCGGCATGCCGTCGATGTTCCGCATTCTGCTGCGCGAGCGCGATCGCAACCCGGGCAGCGTGGAAGGCTGGTTTGCCTCACACCCTGTCGAGGAATCGCGGGTGCGCACCACCGAAGAAGAAATCGCCAAGATCGACCCGGTGGTGCTGTCCTCACTCACGCGCGACACGCCGTCATTCCAAGCGTTCAAGCGGCGGTTGAGCAGCCTGCCGAGAAGCGCCAGGCCCCGCTGAATCTGCGCGCCTGCGTGTCAGGCGCTTGTCGCCGGCAGGCGCCGCACGAACTCCGTCACCAGCGCCTCAAAACGTGAAGCCACGGCGCGGCCCGCTTCCATGACTTCCTCATGGTTGAGTGGCACGGGCGAGAGCCCGGCTGCGGCGTTGGTAATGCACGAGACGGCGGCCACGCGCATGCCCAGCGCTCTGGCCACAATTACCTCGGGTACGGTGGACATCCCCACCGCATCCACGCCGAGTCGCTCGAGCATGCGCACTTCGGCCGGCGTTTCGTAGGTGGGCCCCAGCAGGCCGCAGTACACGCCCTCCTGCAACGGCACCTGCACGGCGCGCCCTGCGGTGTGCAGCAGAGCACGCAGGTCGCGATCGTAGGGATCAGACATGTCCGGGAAACGTTCGTCTCCTGGCTCGGACGCCCCGATGAGCGGGTTGCGGAACATCAGGTTCATGTGGTCGGCAATGACCATGAGGTCACCGGGCGCGAAGGTGCGCCGCACACCACCGGCTGCATTGGACGCGAGATAGACGGGTGCCCCCAGTGCGTGCAGCACGCGCACCGGGAAAGCGGCCAGCGCCGCGTCGTGCCCCTCGTACATGTGAAAGCGACCCGCGAGCGCCACCACCGGCATGCCACCCAGCGTGCCCACCAGCAACTGACCGGCATGTCCGGCCACCGTGACTACCGGGAATCCGGGCACATGGGAAAACGGAATGCGCAGCGCGTTGTCAATGCGATCGGCCAGACCACCAAGGCCTGAGCCCAGCACGATACCGGCCACTGGCGGGCGCCAATTCGCGCCAACACGCTCCCGTACATACCGCGCGGCCTGCTCGGCGGCAGCAGCGCCGAAGGCCGACTGCTCCTGTTGACTTGTGATGCCGGTCATGCGGCAGCCTCCATGCGATGCAACGACTCCGGGGTATCGGCCAACAGCCGCGCAATATCGCGCTGTGCCTGTTCCTGTAGGCTTCGGCGCTGCGCCAGCGGCAGAAAGGCCGCACCGAAGGCTGCGACTGCCAACCGACCCAGTGTCGCCAGGTCAAACCCGAGATGCTGCATGCAGCCCAGGTACTCGTCGGTGAGTGACACGCCGCTGACAAGGCGATTGTCCGTATTGAGTGTCACGACGGCGCCGAGCGACACGTAGCGGGCGAGCGGATGCGCGGCAAAGGTTGGAACGACCCGCGTCTGCACGTTGCTGGTGGGGCAGACCTCGAGCGGGATCTGTCGGTCCACCACCCAGGCTTCGAGTTCGGCGTCCTCGTGCAAGCGGGTGCCATGCCCTATACGCAGTGCGCCGCAGCGATGCACCGCCTGATGAATACTGTGCGCGCCATCGCCTTCACCGGCGTGCACGGTGACGGCCAGATTGTGCGCCCGTGCATAGTCGAACGACGCAGCATGCTGGTCCGCCGTGTTGCCCGCCTCTCCGCCAGCGAGATCAAAGGCCACCACGCCACGGTTCCGGTAGGCCACGGCCAACTCCGCCATCTCCTGGGTGTGCGGCGCGGGCAGGCTCCGCAGCGCGCACACAATGGTGCGCGCGACGGTGCCCGTTTCACGCTCCCCGCGTGCGAGGCCCTTGAGCACGGCGTCCATGACATCGGTCAGCGAAAGTCCGCCGTGCGTGTTGAGCGCCGGACAGAAGCGCACCTCGATGTAGCGCGTGCCGTCGAGTGCGGCATCGAGCACCAGCTCGTGTGCCACCCGCTCGAGCTCCGACGCACTCTGCATGACGGCCAACGTCGTCGCAAAGCGCGCGAGATAGGATTCGAGATCAGCGGCGTCGTCGGCGCGCATCCAACGCGCCAGATCCGCCACCGTAGTCACCGGCAGAGCGAGACCGCGTGCCTGCGACAGTTCGAGCAACGTCCCCGGCCGAAGCGACCCGTCGAGATGGCAGTGCAACTCCGCCTTCGGCAGACGCTGCACGATTTCCGCGAGCGCGGCGTGGCTCACGTTGTCTCCTCAGTCGCCCGTTCACGCTGCGCGACTACGCGGAAGATGGCCCCGCTTGGCGGCTGCGTATCGGCCTCAATGGGCAGGCCACGACTGTCCGTGAGACGAAGGCGGCCGGCCTCAATGCCTGCCGCGTCCTCAGGGAACAGTGCGCGTACCGCGTCGAGCGCCGTGCTGCCAACCGGCACCGACACGCCCCGCTCGTTCACGAAAACCCGGATCTCTGCGTTGGTCATCAGTTGCTGCCCGAAGTGAGCGGACGGAACCGCGGTGTGCTGTCCGCGCGAATGGGTTGCGGCAGTCGCCGCAGATATTCGGAGAAGGCGTCGATGTCGCGCACGGTCGTGAATTCGGTGGACACCGCACGCGACATGGTTTCGCGGAAATCGTTCTCCACCATGAAGTCGTTGAACACCAGCGTGTAGATGCGCGACGGATTCACCGGTCGGCCGGCGCTATCCTTCACCGCCACAATGCGCTGACCACGCGGGCGCGACAAATCGAAGTCCACGAGGAATCCGCTCATGTGCACATCGGGACCACGATCGTTGAGCGCCGTCTCCAGCATGAACGGCAGGTCGCGTCCCCGCACGCGCACCCGTGCCAGCAGATTGCCGAAGGGCACCACATAGTGCACATCGCCGAACGTGAGCGGCCCCGCGCGCAGGTCGGCACGAATGCCGCCGTTGTTCCACAGCCCGGCGTCGCCCTGCCCCATGACGCGCATGGCATCGGCCAGCAGATTGCCGAGTGCATACTGACTGCCCGTACGCCGCAGCGGCTCGGCAACGCTGCCAACCGGTTCGGTGAGCTTGCCGCGCACCCGAGACACCGAGACCGCCACAATCGAATCAAGCTGCGGGTGCGCCCCGCTTACGGAATCGCCTCGCACGGCCACGATGGCGCTGCGTGCCGCGCCGCCGCCCAGCGGAATATCGATGACGGCAATGCCGCGTCCGCTGGAGGTCGGCTCCACGGCCGGCATGCCAGCAAAATCGAGCGCCAGATTCACGTGGGCGTGCCCCATCACGTAGGCATCGGGTCGATCGGCCCCGAGAGCGCCGAGTCGCTGACCGATCTCGATGCCGCTGCCGCTGCACACGGTGGGGCGATCGCGCTCACAGCGCCCGCCATCGTGAATGACGGCCACCACCACCTGCGCGCCAGCAGCGCGCAGGGCCCGCGTGCGTTCGGCAAACAGCGGCACCGGGTCGAGGAAGGTGAGACTGCCCACCTTGCGCCGACTGGCGGAGCCCGGCGTATGGGTACCGGCCGCACCAACAATGCCGATCTTCACACCGCCGCGATCCACGATGGTGTCGGCACGCAACCACGCGGGCCGCTGCCCATCCGGTCCGCGCACATTCACACCCAGTACCGCGTGCCTGAGCTCAGCAATGCGCTGGCGCAGCGTATCCTGGCCGAAGTCGAACTCGTGATTGCCGAGCGCACCGGCCGCCACGTCGAGGCGATTCATCACGTCAACCGTGGGACGGCCACCAGCCCAATCCGAGGCTGGGGTGCCGGTGAACATGTCGCCCGCGTCCACCACCACATGCTGACAGGCAGGTGCTACACACTCCGCCTGCAGACGGCGAATGGCCGCAGACAGCGCCACGGCGCCGCCGACGGGATTGTTGCCCTGATCAAACGAGGGACGCAGTGCGGCGTGGAAATCGCTCATGGCAATGACACGCACCACGGGCGCCGACGCGGTGCCCACACGGCGCGTGCTCCCAGCGGCACCGAGCGCCCGCCCACCCTGCTCCGCGCTCCGATTGCGGCGCTGCTCGGCAATGGCGAGAGGGCGCACGGCCTCCGGTTCGATGGACCAATTGCGCTCGGCGTAAGTGGCAGGGTCGAGTGTGCCAACCCGCTGCACCTCTTCAATCAGCAACTGCCGAATGTCGAGGCCCTTGTCATGCACCACCGGCGCGCCGGCCAGCATGGCGTAACCACCACCGCCCCCCTGCCGATAGTTGTTGAGGGCCAGCGTGAAACGGTCATCGGGCTGCACAGCCCTGCCCTTCACGGCAAGACCAACGATGCGCTCACCGAGCGGCTTGCGCAGGTCAATGCGGTACGTGGCGCCGGCGACCACATCGAAGTTGAAGCCGGGCACCGACGGGTCCACCAGGCCGCCACCCGGGACCTCACCACCACCAGTCAGCGAGCGGTAGTAGCGCGTGGCGTGTTCTAGAAATGCCTTGAGCTGCGCGCCGCTCACTTGAACGGCCTTGAGCGTGTTGTCGTACGGATACAGGCGCGAGATCTCGGCCAGCGTAATGGCACCGCTGTCGAGTCCTGCTTCGAGGGAGAACACGGCGGTGGCCGACAAGTCCGCGCCTGCCGTCCGCCGCATGACTTCGTTCACAAAATCAGTGATGGGCGCATCCACCACGCGGGCACTGTCTGCCGTCCACGCCGTGGTCGTGCGGCCAACAGGCGTGGTGACCCACTCGAGGGTGTTGCGGTGCGAGGTGGCAGCGGCCGAAAGCACGGCGGGATGCTCCGCGTGACCAGCCACGCGCACCGACGCCCCGCGGTGACCCGTCACGCGCCAGCGACCCTTCTGCTTTTCGAGACTCAGCGTGGCCACACCCACAGAGCCCGCCCAGTTGCGCGGCTGCACCACACGCACGCCGTTGATGACACTGTCCACGACTTCGCGATGTGAGTGACCAAACACCACCACATCGAGCCCCGGCACTTCGTGCGGCAAGCGTGCCGCAACATTTTCCGACGGCAAACCGGTGGCGACGGTGTCGTAGCTGGCCGGCTCGTTCAACCCGGAATGCACCAGGGCCACCACCACGTCGGCCTTTCTACGCCGCGCCTCCGCGACGCTGGCCTTGATGGCCGGCACGATGTCCGTAACCGTCAGGCCCGCGGCCGCCAGATGTTCGCGATCCCACACCATCGAGCCGGGCGTTGTTCCGCCGACAATGGCAATACGCACGCCGCGCCGAGTGATCATGGTCCATGGCGCCACAAACAGCTTGCCCTTCGCGTCGCGCACATTGGCGGCGAGGAAGGGAAATCCGGCCTGACTGACCGCTCGCTGCAGCTGCGGCACACCGTAGTTGAACTCGTGATTGCCCAGCACCGCCGCGTCGTAGCGCATGACGTTCATGGCCGCGATGACCGGATGCACCGGCGTGGGACGCACCCGGGCGGCCACATACGTGAGCGGGTTGCCCTGCAGGATGTCGCCGCCCTCCAGCAGCACCACCCCGTCCGGGTTGGCGCGCCGAAGTGAGTCGACGATGGTGGCCGCGGCGGCCAGTGAGTGGCCCGGGTCCGCGGCGTTGGCGTAATAGTCCCATCCACGCAGCCGGCCGTGCACGTCGGTGGTGGCGGCAATGAGCACTTCCGTGCGGGATTGGGCCTCAAGCTGGCCCGCCGAGGTCTCCCCCGTGCCGTACTCAGCCCAAAGTGGCTGCCCAAGCAGGAGGGCGCCGACCGCCAAATGCCGAAGCCCCAGCGGGGCCCGGACCGGGCCGTTCCGGCCCGTGTCGCCATGTGTTCGTCCCATAGGGGAATGCTAGTCGGTCCGCCCGGGGACGTGGAGGCCAGCTTGCCCCCCCTTCACCGGGCCGCGAACTTCCCGTGACACGCTGCCGTCGGTTCCGGGCCACCGATACAGACTTGTTACCCCGTCGTGGCGGTCCGGTCACGACTGACGTCGAGGTTGGTGATCGTGTCGTGGACGAACCGGAACTTCCGCCTATGAAACCGTTGATCATCGGCATCGCGGGCGGGACCGGCTCGGGGAAATCCACCGTGGCCCGCAAGGTGGCGGAGGCCCTCCCCGAAGCCTCTGTGGCGTTCCTCGAGATGGACGCGTACTACCGGGACTTCCGGCATCTCTCACTCGACCAGCGGCACCAGGTCAACTGGGATCATCCGGAGGCCTTCGACGTTGACCTGCTGGTGACCCACCTCGCGGCGCTGGCGCGCGGCGAGGGGGTGGACATGCCGATCTACGAGTTCGCGTCGCATGCCCGCAGTCCGCACACGCGGCGGATCGAACCGGCAGATGTCATTGTGCTCGACGGCATCCTGTTGCTGGCCGATCACGGCGTGCGCGGCCTGTGCGATGTGAAGGTGTTCGTGGATGCCGATGCCGATGTGCGCCTCATCCGGCGCATCCGGCGCGACACGGCGGCCCGCGGGCGCACGCTCGAATCGGTACTCGACCAGTACCTCACGACCGTGCAGCCCATGCACCTGCAGTTCGTGGAACCCAGCAAACGCTACGCCGACGTCATTGTCCCGCGTGGCGGCAGCAACACGGTGGCGATCGAGATGATCGTTGCCAAGATCCAACGGCGTCTGCACCCGAACGGGGCGATGCCGACCCCACTGCACACGATGGCTGTGCCGGTGGACCCCGGACCGACCTGATCCTTCGATGAATCCAGCGCCGAGCAATCCCGATCGCATTCTGGTGGTGGACGACGAGCCCGAAATCGTCGCCCTCGTGGCCTATCACCTGGCCAAGGCCGGCTATCGGGTGTCCACGGCCTCGTCCGGCCAGGACGCGCTCGAACTCGCGCGCCGCGATCGCCCGTCGCTCATTGTGCTCGATCTCATGCTGCCCGGTATCTCGGGGTTCGATGTGCTGGAGCAATTGCGCGCTGATGACAGCACACGGGACGTGGCTGTGCTCATGCTCACGGCGCGCCGCGAAGAGCCCGATCGCATCCGTGGCCTGTCACTCGGCGCCGACGACTACCTCACCAAGCCCTTCTCACCAGCCGAGCTGGTGCTGCGGGTGGCAGCCATTCTGCGCCGCACCGGCAACACGGTGCCCACCAGTGCCGACGCCCTCGTCATCGGCCCGCTGCAGATCGATCGCGCCGCCATGACCGTGCGCGTGAGCGGCGAGCATGTGGAGCTCACACCAACCGAGTTCAAGCTGCTGCTCACGCTGGCCGAACGCCGCGGCCGGGTGCAGGGGCGCGGCCACCTGCTGGAAACGGTGTGGGAGGCGGCGCCCGATATTCAGACGCGCACCGTCGACATGCACGTGCAGCGCCTGCGCACCAAGCTCGGAAGCGCCGGTGAACTCATCGAAACCGTGCGCGGATTCGGCTACCGTCTCCGGGCCACCCCATCGCGCGCCAGTTGACACGCGCCCCGGCGTGCATCCGGGTACATTGACGCCGTGCGGCTGACTCAACGACTGGCGTTCAACAGCTTCCTCATCATCGCGTTGCTCATGGCGCTCGTGCTCGCCGCCGTGGAGTGGCGCGTGCGCCATCACGTGCGTGCCGAGGAAACGACGCCCGCGGCCTACGACCGCAGCAACGACGAATTGCTGCGACAGATCCGTCGGGACATCGGCATTGCCGGTGTGGCCACGCTGGTCATCGGGCTCATTCTCGCGCGCGCCCTCGCGCGGCCGGTGGCCCGGCCCATCGAGGAACTGCGCGACATCGCGCGCGCGCTGGCCGCCGGCGACCTCTCGCGTCGTCCCTCGCGCACCATAACCGGTGGAGAGGTCGGCGATCTGGCCGAAGCGCTGCGCCGCATGAGCGAGCAGCTCGAGACCCGGCTCTGGGAGTTGCAGTCGGAAGAGGCGCTGCTCGTCGCGCTCACCGAATCGCTCAATGAAGGCGTCGTGGCCGTGGACGCACGGAAGCGCGTCGTGCGCATCAATGATCGCGGTCGACAACTGCTCGGCTTGCGTCAGACCCTGCCCTTCCCCTTCAGCGAACTGCCGTCGGTCGCGGGCCTGCAGGATTCCCTGCAACTCGTGCTGTCCGGATCCGCCACCATCGTGCGGGAAATTCGCGTAGACGAACGCACCATGGTGCTGACCGTGCGCCCGCTGCGCGGCGGCGGAGCCGTGCTGGCCCTGCTTGACTTGACCACCATTCGTCGCCTCGAAACGGTCCGCAGCGACTTTGTGGCCAATGTGTCACACGAGCTGCGCACGCCGCTTACCATCATCAGCGGCTTCGTGGAAACGCTGCAGGACGACGACCTGCCTCAGGAACTGCGCCATCAATTCCTCGGCATGGCGGCGTCCAATGTGCTGCGCATGCAGCGCATCGTGGATGACCTGCTGGATCTTTCGCGCATTGAGTCGGGCGGATGGGTGCCGGATCCGGACTGGCTCGAACTGGATGCTGTGGCCACTGAGGTGCTGGCGCCAATGCAGCAGCGTGCCCAGGCCAAGGGCGTGCAGCTTCGCACAGAGCTGAGGGCGCCGATGGTCTTTGCGGACCAAACCGCGGCGCGGCAGATCCTCAGCAACCTGGCCGAGAATGCCCTGCGTCACACCGCCAGCGGCAAGGTGGAGCTTTTTTCGCAGGTCGAAGACGACGGCACCTGGATTGGCGTGCGCGATACCGGCAGTGGCATTGCCGCCGAACATCTGCCGCGCATCTTTGAGCGCTTCTACCGGGCCGACCCCGGCCGCTCACGCGAGGCCGGCGGCACCGGCCTCGGTCTGGCCATCGTCCGCCACCTCACCGAGGCGCACGGCGGTCGCGTACGCGCAGAGAGCACCGTGGGTGCCGGTACGACCATTGCCGCCTGGTTCCCGACGCCGGCCTCGGGTCCGTACAGTGATCCGTTCGAGGACACCGGCCGACACGAAGGCCAATCGGGCTGACCGCTACTCCGACTGACGTCGCGGGCGCCGACCGGCAAAGGCCTCTCCAACAAGACGCGGCAGAAGCACCGCCGCCGGCCCCTCGAGTGGCAGGATGCTGGGGCCCTTGCGCTGACCTTCCATGGTGGGATTGACCACAATCACCGTGGCGCCATGGGTGGCGGCAATCCACGGCAACGACGCCGCCGGCTCCACCACATTGGATGTCCCAACCGACAGGAATACGTCGCAGGCAATGGCGGCCTGACGCGCCGCCTCGAAGGGTCCCATGGGGATGGACTCGCCGAACCATACCACATCGGGGCGCATGGGCGATCCGCAGGTCGGACATGGCGGCGGCTCGGCGCTGGCCGGTTCGGCAACCTCCACGGAACCCGCGCAGCTGGCACTACAGCGCATATGCAGCAGCGAACCGTGCAGGCGGATGATGTCCCGGCTCCCGGCCCGTTCGTGCAGGTCGTCCACATTCTGCGTAATGAGCGTGGCATGCGACACCCGCTGCGCCAGTGAGGCCAGGGCCAGATGGGCGGGGTTGGGTTGCGCTGCCCGCACGGTGGACCGTCGCCCGGCATACCACTGCCACACACGGCCCGGGTTACTGGCAAACGCCCCGGGCGTGGCCAGCTCCTGCGGGCTGAACTGGGCCCAGACGCCAGTTTGCGCCTCACGAAACGTGGGAATACCGCTTTCGGCCGAAACGCCGGCCCCGGTCAGCACGCAGACATGTTCGGCCGACCGCAGGGCTCGGGCGGCAACGGCAAGCGATTCCGCCCGCGTTTGCGGGTCGGTGGGCGGGGGCGAAGCGACGCGCCGCCGCGGCAGAGTCGGATCTGGTGGCACCATACTGTCGCGACAATACAACCGAAGGGCCGTCCGCACCAGACGGGCGAACGCCCCATACCACAATTGCCACCGCCCAGCGCCGCCCCCGGCCCGATATCCCGTCGTGTCCTGCCGAGGTCTTTGTCACAAGCGCGCACGGGGAGGGCCCACGGCCGTGACCGATTCGTTGCACGCCCGTGCGCTGATCGAGACGTGAGTCACGGAGCTTTGACGACATCCGCCCGACCTCGTGGGGTCGGCCGTTACGCACCGCTTCTTTCATCACGACTCTCCATGCGGACTTACGTCAAGGTGTTCTCCCGGATCGCGCGTCGCTCGATGCCTGCGACCCTGATCGCCGTCGTCCCCGCGCTGCTGCTTGCTCTTTCCGTCTCGTCTCCCATCGGCGCGCAGGGCGCTCCGACGGCCGGAGCCACCGGTCGCATCACCGGCCGCGTCGTCGACGCGGCGAGCGGCCAGGGCATCACCGATGCCGGCGTGCAGGTGGTGGGCACCACGCTCGGTACGCAGACCGGCGTCGACGGCCGCTTCAGCATCGCCAACATTCCCGCCGGTACCGTCACACTGAATGTGCGACGCATCGGCTACGGACCCAAGACGGTCACCGGCATCATCGTGCCGGCAGGTGGCACGGTCGAACAGTCGGTCTCGCTTTCTGCCGCTGAACTGCAGCTCGCCGCGGTGAGCGTGACCGCGACCAAGGAAAAGGGTACGGTCAACGAAGCCCTCAATCAACAGAGGAACGCCACCAACGTGGTGAACGCCATCACCGCTGAACAGATCGCGCGTAGTCCCGATGGCGACGCAGCCGCCGCTGCGCAGCGCGTGAGCGGTGTGACCGTGCAGGACGGCAAGTATCTGCAGGTGCGTGGCCTGAGTGAGCGTTACACCACCGCGTCGCTCAATGGCGCGCGCATTCCGAGCCCGGAGCCCGAGCGCAAGGTGGTGCCACTCGACCTTTTCCCGGCGTCGCTGCTGCAGGACGTCACCACCAGCAAGACCTTTACGCCGGACCAGCCGGGTGACTTCGCCGGCGCGAACGTGAACATCCGCACGCGCGAGTTCCCGGCGCGTCGTCAGATCAACTACTCCTCGAGCTTCGGTTTCGGAGACCGGGTATTCCGTCAGTCGCTGCCCTTTGCTCCGCGCGCCGGTGGCGAGCTGTTCGGCATGGCCTCGTCCAATCGTCGCATCCCCTCGGCCATTTCCCAGGCCAACTTCCTGGGCAATGTGAGTCAGCAGCAATTCAACCAGATGGCGCTTGAACAGCGCAACGTCTGGGCGCCGACGCGGCGTGACGGCGGAATGAACGGCTCCTTCGGCCTGTCCACGGGTGGCAACACGATTCTCGGCAAGCGCATCGGCTACGTACTGAGCGGCAACTACGGCTACAGCGAGGAAGTGCGCGCCAACGAGCGCTACGCCATCGGCAATCAGGGAGCGAACAACACCGTCGTGCCGCTCACCGAACTGCGTGGCCAGACCGGCCGCAGCAGCGCGCAGTGGGGCGGTATTGCGAATGTGTCCACGTTACTCGGCAAGAACTCGCGTCTGTCCCTCAACAGCACCATCACGCGCAGCGCCGACAACGAGGCCCGCACCGATCGCGGTTTTGACGAGAACCTGAACGACAGCATTCAGCGCACGACGCTCCGCTATGTGGAGCGCGGCGTGGCCACACTCACCGGCAGCGGCGAGCACCAGTTGAGTGAGCGCAACAAGACAGCCTGGCAGCTTTCGTACGGCAACACCTCACGCCGCGAGCCCGACCGCTCGGACGTGGTGTACGTGCGCGCCCCCGAAGGCGGTTACCAGATTCTCGCGTCGCTGGACGGTGCGCGTCGTCTGTACTTCGACCTCGAGGAGAACAACCTCACCGGTCAGGTGGACCACACGCTGGCCATCGGCAACGTCGCCAACCAGAACACGCTCAAGGTTGGTGCCTACCTGCGTACCACCGACCGCCGCGCGGACGCACCCATCTACGCCTTCATCTCGCGTGCCTCGCAGGACGTAGTGCGTCAGTCTCCCGATGTGATCTTCGGCGCCGGTCAGGCCTGCGACGGCTGCAGCAACATCAACGTGCAGCCCATCGGTCAGGCCGGTTCCTACTCGGCTGACGATCGCACGGCGGCTGCATATCTCATGGCTGACTGGGGCCTCACCAGCCGCACGCGCATGATTGCCGGTGCGCGTGTGGAGCAGGCGAAGATCGACGTCGCTGCCAGCACGCAGGGTGGCTTCACCACCAACGCCGCGCTCGACAACACCGACGTGCTGCCGTCGCTGCTGCTCAACACGCGCCTCACCGACAATCAGAATCTGCGCTTTGGCGTGACGCGCACGCTTGCCCGCCCCGAGTACCGCGAGCTGGCACCGGTGACGTTCCGCGATGTGCTGGGTGGCGTCAGTGTCACGGGCAACGCCAACCTCGTGCGCTCGCTCATCGACAACGTGGATCTGCGCTGGGAAGCCTTCCCGAATCCGGGTGAAGTGCTCAGCATCGGCGTGTTTGCCAAGCGCTTCGATCGACCCATCGAGCGTCTCGAGCAGGCGACGTCGGGCGCCTATCAGGCGCGCTTCCAGAACGCCCTCAGTGCCACCAACTACGGTGTCGAGCTCGAACTGCGCAAGCAGCTTGGCTTCCTCGGCACCTGGGGTGAAGCGTTCACCGGCTTCAGCAACGTGACGCTCATGAGTTCGCGTGTGAAGCTCGACTCGACGGGCGGCCTCACGGTGACGGACGCGCAGCGTCGCCTCGTGGGTCAGGCCCCGTATGTGGTGAACACCGGCCTCACCTACAGCAACCTCTCGGGCAGCACCAACGCCACGCTGCTCTACAACGTGGTGGGTGAGCGCATCACGGCTGCCGGTGTCGTACCCCTGCCCAACATCGTGGAGAAGCCGCGTCACCTTATCGACCTGTCGCTGCGCATTCCGGTGGCTGGCAGCCTGTCGGCGCGCGTCGATGCGCGCAACCTGCTCGATGCCCGCACGCGGTTCATGCAGGGCAACCTCGAGCGCGAAGGGTTCAACAGCGGCCGCAGCTTCTCGATGGGGCTGAGCTGGCGGCAGTAAAGGCGCGCCGGGCCAGGTGCCCGGTGTGACGCTCGTGACAGTGTGATGCGCATGGCCCGGCACGGTGACACAACCGTGACCGGGCCATGACGCTTTCGCCATATGAGCCAGCGTGATTGTGGTGAGCGGTGTCGACCTGCCGATGCCACGTGTTCCCCAAACCTGGATATCCGATGACGATGACTGCGCGCTTCCGCGCCCTCGCCCTCACCACGCTGGCCGCATTTGCACTGGCGGCCTGCAGCGATGATGAAGACGGCCCCACGACGCCGCCGACGCCGACCAACGGCTCGCTCGCTGTCACCATCTCCGGCTTGCCGACGGGTACGACTGGCACGGTCACCGTGACGGGCCCGAGCAACTTCACGCAGACCCTCACGGCCACGCAGACGCTGAGCGTGGCTCCGGGCAGCTACTCGGTGTCCGCTGCGCAGGTCACCAGCGGTACGACGCGCTACAACGCCACCATCACCGGTTCGCCGGCTACCGTGACGTCGAACGCCACGGCCAATGTGACCGTGGCCTACGCCGTGGCGCAGAACCCCACGGTGGTACTCTCCGGTTCCATTTCCGCCAATCGCACGCTCACGCCCGACACCAACTACGTGCTGCGCGGCTTCGTGTACGTGAACAGCGGCGCGACGCTCACCATCAACGCCGGCACGCGCATTGTCGGTGACACCACGGCCCTCGGCTCCGCGCTCTTCGTGCTGCGTGGCGCGCGCATTCAGGCCAATGGCACGGCCACCCAGCCGATCGTCTTCACCTCGCAGCGCGCGCCGGGCAACCGGTCGCCGGGTGACTGGGGTGGTCTGATCATCGTGGGCAACGCCCGCGCCAACCGCACCGGCAACGTGATTGTCGAGGGCTCGAACGGCTCGGTCGTTGGCGCCGACCCGAACGGCATCGTGTACACCGGCGGCACGGTGGACAACGACAACAGCGGCACGCTGCGCTATGTGCGCGTGGAGTTTGCCGGCTATGCCACGCTGACGGACGCCGAGCTCAACTCCTACACCTTTGCCGCCGTGGGCAGCGGCACGACGGTGGAATACGTGCAGGCGCTGGCCGGCCTCGACGACAACTTCGAGTGGTTCGGTGGCACGGTGAACGGCAAGTACCTCGTGTCCTACGAGTCCGGTGACGACCACTTCGACGGTTCCGAGGGCTACCGCGGCCTCAACCAGTTCATGATCGGTCTCCAGAGCACCTACCTCACACCGCGCGCCGGCGCCGGTGCGGTGTCCAGCGATCCGCAGGGCTTCGAGATCGACGGCTGCAACGGCGGTGGTTGCGTGGCGCCGAGCGGTGCCAATGCGCAGAGCGCCGGCCGCGACGAAGGCCTCTGGAACATGAACGTGTTTGCCAACTTTACCCTCATCGGTCCGGCCTCGGGCGTGACGGTGCCGGGCAGCGGCGGCGTGGGTGCGGTCTTGCGCCGCGGCACGGGTGGCTACTACCTCAATGGCGTGATCGCGCGCTGGGGCCGTGGCGGCATCTCGCTCCGTGACTCCACGACGAACAACCGCTTCCAGGTGGACTCGCTCATCGTGCGCAACCTGTACTTCGCCGAGAACGGCGGTCTCGTGAACGGCAACAACTTCGACGCCGCTGGCAGCAACTTCGGTCAGGAGTCGGCCTTCACGGCCCGCAACTCCAACATCGTGGTGGGTGCGAGCACGGTCACGGCCAGCAGCCTCTTCACGGCACTGCCTGCCACGCCGACCAACGGCGCCAGCCTCGACTGGTCGCCAGCCGCCAACTCGCCCATCGGCACGGGCGGCCTGGCCAGCTTTGCCAACGATCCGCGCATCGCGGCGCGTGTCGGCACCTTCATCACCCCGACGGCGTACCGCGGCGCTGCGGCGCCGGGCGGCACGAAGTGGTGGGAAGGCTGGACCAACTACGCCCGCAACTGATGACCGTTCGACTGCAGTCCGTTCGCCGCACACGGGGTCTCCCGTGTGCGGCGTTCGTTCTTACCGCAGCCTTCTCGGCCTGCGGCGGGAGCGACAACGACTCCGCGCGCACCGCCGCGGATTCACAGGCGGCCCATGTGGCCGAAGTGGCAGCAGCCGGTGGGGTGGTCGATTCCATTCTGCCCATGGCTGAACAGCTTCGGCGTTTTCGCGAAGGGATGACAGCGCCTGATGGCCTGCGCAGTGCCGAAGGCTCACGCGATGCCCTGGCCGCACGCTGGCTCCGCGCCATTGCCGAGAGCGATACCACCACCCTCAATGCACTGCTGCTCGACCGGGCGGAGTTCGCGTATCTGTATTTCCCGAGCTCGCCCATGGCGACGCCACCATACGAGGCGCCGCCGCAGTTGCTCTGGGGGCAGATCCTCGCCAGCTCCAACGATGGCCTGCCCAAGATGCTGCGCCGTTTTGCCGGCAAGTCGCTGTCTGCGCCCACACTGAGTTGCCCGGACTCCGGTGTGGTGGAAGGCGAGAATCGTACCTGGAGTCGCTGTGAACTGTCGTTCCGGGTGAACGGCGCCGAGACTGTACGCGGTCGTTTCTTCGGCACCATCGTCGAGCGTGGCGGACGATTCAAGTTCCTCGGTTACGCGAACGAGCTGTGACGCGCATGACCGTTCCTGACGGCCAACGTCCGCTGCGCGCCGCCGTGCTGCTGGGCCTCGCGCTGCTCGGCGTTGCAGCCTGCAGCCCACGCGATGACCTGGCAGAGAATCAGTCGCAGCCCGTGAGCGACAGTGCCCGCGCGGCGTTCGCCAGCTCCGCACGCGTTGACCTGACTGGAGGTGGGGCCACCTTTCCCTATCCGCTCTACGCCCGGTGGTTCAACGAATACGCCCCACTGGCGCAGGTGCGCATCAACTACCGTGCCGAAGGTTCGGGTGAGGGAATTCGCCACATCATCAACCGCACGGCGGACTTTGGTGCGACCGATGTGCCGATGACGGATGCACAACTCAGTCGTGTGGGCGCGCAGGTGCTGCACATCCCCACCGCCGTCGGGGCTGTTGCCATCACCTACAACCTGCCGGGCGCGGGGCGTCCGCTGCGCCTCAGCGCCGACGTGTTGACGGACATCTTCCTCGGACGCATCACGCGATGGAGCGATGCACGCCTCGCGGCGCTCAATCCGGATCGGACGTTGCCCGACGACTCGGTCATTGTCGTCGTTCGCGACGACGACAGCGGCACCTCGTACATCTTCAGCGACTATCTGGCCACCGTCAGCGCAGATTGGGCACGCCATCCCGGCCGCGGCAGCACGGTCGACTGGCCGGTGGGGCGGGGAGCGCATGGCAACGAGGGAGTGGCCGGCCTCGTCAAGCAAACCGTGGGCGCCATTGGCTATGTGGAAGCCGTGTTCGCCCGACAGAACCGATTGCCGCTGGCGCACCTCCGCAACCGCGCGGGTCGCTTCATTTCACCCATGCCATACGAGATTGCGGCCGCTGCTGACCAGGTGCTTGCGCGCGAAGCCGGACGCATGACGCGCCCCAACGACTACCGTCTGTCGCTGGTGGACGCGCCAGGCCAGGCCTCGTATCCCATTGCCTCCTTTACCTGGCTGGTCTTTTCGCCCGCCGTGCTCGGCGAGCCGCGCACCCGTCAGTTGGTGGACTTCCTGCACTGGGCCCTGCGCGACGGGAGCGCCATCACCTCGAGCCTCGGCTACGTCACCTTACCCACCAGTGTGGCTGAGGACGTGCTGCAGCGCCTCGACCAACTGCCTGCAGCCGCAGCGCGCGCGCATCCGCACTGAGGGCACGTGGCCGGGCCTCCAAGCGCCGGTAGTCTGCACGAGGTAGTTTGTCCTCATGATCTGCGTCTCGCATCACCACTTTGAGCCGGTCGCGCCATGACGGCCCCCGGCGTTTCCCGTCCAGCAGCGAGCGGCAGCGATGTCCGCATCGCCGCCATCGACATCGGGTCGAACTCCGTGCGGCAGATCATTGCGGACGTGTCGTTGGCCGGACAGATCCGCGTCGTCGATGAAATGAAGGCCATGCCACGACTGGGCGATGGCCTCGAGTCCACCGGCCTGCTTTCCACCGATGCCATTGCCCAGGCGGTGGCGGCCGTGCAGCGCATGGTGGTGCTGGCGCGGCAGTTGGGGGCGGTAAGGCTCGAGATCGTGGCCACGAGCGCGGTTCGGGACGCCGGCAACGCCATCGAATTCACCGAGCAGGTGTACGAGGCCACGGGCGAACGGGTGCGCGTGCTCACGGGTGAGGAAGAGGCCCTGCTCTCCTTCCGGAGTGCGCTGGCCCACTTCGAGCTGGGCGCCGGACGTACGGTGGTCATGGATATCGGCGGTGGGTCGCTCGAGCTGGTGCTGTCCAAGGATGGCCTCATTGAGCGCGTGGCCTCCCTGCCCTTTGGCGCCGTCCGCATGACCGAGCGCTTTCTCACACCGGCCGTGCGTCCGCGTCGCGTGCGCGCCCTGCGCGAGTATGTGCGCGATGGGCTCAAGAAGGCGGTGCCCGTGAAAGACTGGCGCGGCGCGCAGATCATCGGGTCGGGCGGGACCTTCACCAACCTCGCCGGTATCGTGCTGGCGCGGCAGCATGTCGCCGTGCGCTCGCCGCACGGTACGCGCGTCACGCGTGTGGAGCTCGAACACGCGCTCGACTGGCTGCAACGCCTCGACAGTGACGAGCGACGACTCGTTCCCGGTCTCAACCCTGCGCGCTCCGACATCATCGTGGCCGGACTCGCGGTGGCCGCCGAAGTGCTGTCCCGTTTTGATCCGCACGACCTGCTCGTGTCCGCCTACGGCATTCGCGAGGGGCTACTGCTGGAGACGGCGCGCGTCACACCGGTGGTGGCAGACCCCGGCGAAGCGCGTGAGCGTTCGGTGCGCGAGTTCGCCGAGCGCTGTCACTACGAAGCGCCGCACGCCAAGCAGGTGCGCGCGCTGTCACTGCAGCTCTTTGATGCCCTCGCACCGCGTCTCGGGCTGTCGGCCGATGACCGTCGCATGCTGGCCGACGCCGCTCTGCTGCACGATGTGGGATACCACATCAACTATGAGAAGCATCACAAGCATTCGTTCCATCTCATTTCGCATGCCGAGCTGCTGGGCATGACACCTGCCGAACAGGTGGCCATCGCGCACGTGGCGCGCTACCATCGTGGCGCACCGCCCAAGCTCAAGCACCCGGGATTCGGTCAGCTGGATCGCAACATGCGCGAGCGCATCACCAAACTGTCAGCCATTCTGCGTTTTGCCGATGGCATGGACCGCGGGCACGTGGCCGCTGTTGGTGGTGTGGCGGTCAAATGGACCAGCGACGCACTGCGCGTGATGCCCACGGAAGCAGACGGCGCCACCAACATTCGTCTCGAATGCTGGGGCGCCAGTCGCAAACGTCACCTGCTCGAAGCCGTACTCGACCGACCGGTCGTGGTGCTGATGCCCGACGGCACCGAGGTCATGACGGACGACGACGGCGAGATCGAGTAACTGCGGGGGGCGGATCGGGCGCGCCCCAGGGGTGGCGAATGAGCGTGGCCTGTGTGGCGCGCGAGTCCTTGCCGCTGGCCTCGCGGCGACGGTACTGCCCATCTGATCCGAGCTCCCAAGCCTGCCGGTTGTCGGCCAGACAGGTCGCCAGCACCCGCTCGAGTCCGGGATGCAACTGTGGATCATCGATGGGCACCATCGTTTCCACGCGCCGATCGAAGTTGCGGGGCATCCAGTCGGCCGAGCCGATGTAATACTCCGGTCGCCCCCCATTGGCGAAGAACGCCACGCGGGAATGCTCGAGAAAGCGTCCGATGATGCTGATGACACGAATGCGCTCACTGATGCCCTTCACGCCGGGCATGAGACAGCAGATGCCCCGCACGATGAGATCGACTTCCACACCGGCCTGCGACGCCCGATAAAGCGCCGCAATCACCTCCGGATCGACCAGCGCGTTCATCTTGGCAATGATGCGTCCACCGCGCCCGGCCATGGCATGTGCCGTCTCGCGGTCGATGAGTTCCAGCACCTTGGCGCGCAGCCCCACCGGGGCCACGGCCAAACGGCGGTAGAACTTCTGCCGTGACACCCCCGTGAGCGAATTGAACAGATCGCTCAAATCGGCGCCGATTTCCGGATGGCAGGTGAACAGGCCGATGTCGGTGTAGAGCCGCGCCGTCTTCGAGTTGTAGTTGCCCGTTCCCAGATGCACATAGCGCCGGATGCCATCCGCCTCACGCCGCACCACCAGCACCGTCTTGGTGTGCGTCTTGAGCCCTGGCAAACCATAGGCCACGTGAATGCCGAAGTTTTCCATCGTGCGCGCGAAGCCGATGTTGTTCTGCTCATCGAAACGCGCCTGCAGCTCGATCAGCACTGCCACCTGCTTGCCGGCTTCCGCTGCCTCGGTGAGCGCCCGCACGATGGCGGTATCGCCCGAGGTGCGGTACAGCGTGAGCTTGATGGCCAGCACCTGCGGATCATTGGCCGCCGCCTCGAGGAAAGCTTCCACCGAACTGCCAAACGACTCGTAGGGGTGATGCACCAGGACATCACGCTCCCTGATGACGTCGAACATGTTGCGCGAATCGCGAAAGGCCGGCGGCGTCAGCGGTGAGTGTGGCGGATCGTGCAGCTCCGGCATGTCGATGCCTGCCAACTGCATCAAGTCACCCAACTCCAGCAGTTCGTCGAGCTCATGCACGTCGGCTGCCTGCAGTGGCGCGACTTCCTGCGTTTCGCTCGCGCCCAGCTCCTCAAGCAACAGACTGCGAATGGCCTCCGGCATGTCGCGCTGGATTTCGAGACGCACCACTTCGCCGAACCGACGCTGAAACACCTGCTGCTCGATGGTCTCCAGCAGGTCCTCCGGCTGGTCCATCTGGCCGAGGTCCAGATCCGAGTAGCGCGTAATGCGAAACAGGAACGAACGCCGGACTTCCATGCCGGGAAAGAGCGACCCCAGGTTGCTCGCGATGACTTCCTCGAGCGGCACGTAGCGATGCCCGTGTCCTGTGGACACCCAGCGCGAGAGCAGGCGCGGAACCTTTACGCGCGCGAAGTGCTCCTTGCCCGTGACGGGATCGACAATGTCCACCGCCAGCGACAGCGACAAATTGGAGATATAGGGGAACGGATGTCCCGGATCCACCGCAAGCGGGGTGAGCACAGGGAACACCTGTGCGTCAAAGAACGCCTGCACGCGTTCGCGTTCGTCATCGTCCAGGGCCGGCATGGGCACGAGCTGAATGCCGCGCACCGCAAGCGCCGGCAACAGTTCGCGGCGCAGCACCGTCCGCCGACGCTCCAGCAGGCTCGCCACGCGCTCGCGAATGGCAATCAGCTGCTCCGCGGGCGTGAGCGGGTCCGAGGCATACTGCGACGCACCGGAGGTGGCCTTTCGCCGCAGGCCGGCCACCCGCACCATGTAGAACTCGTCGAGGTTGGTGCTGAAAATGGCGAGGAACTTGAGCCGCTCCAGCAGCGGCACCCGCTCGTCGAGGGCTTCCTCGAGTACACGGGCATTGAAGTCGAGCCAGGACAGCTCGCGATTCAGATATGGCAGGGCGAGCGAGGTCGCCGAAGACTTCTGCGTGGCCACCACGATGCGCGCGGCCGTCATCGGACGGCCGCGCGCCTCCGGTCAGAGGGGATTGAATGCGGCGAGCAACCAGTAACTCAGCGCGGCCATGGCCGCGCTGGCGGGAATGGTGACCACCCACGCCCAGACAATGCGTCCGGCGAGGCCCCAGCGTACGGCCGAGAGACGATTGGTGGCGCCCACACCGACAATCGCGCCGGTGATGGTGTGCGTCGTGCTCACCGGAATGCCGAACTTGGATGCAGCCAGAATGACCATGGCGCCGCCCGTCTCGGCGCAGAACCCGCCCACCGGACGGAGCTTGGTGATGCGGGTGCCCATGGTATGCACGATGCGCCAGCCGCCAAACAGTGTGCCCAGCGAGATCATCGTATAGGCACTCAGCTCCACCCACACCGGAATGGTGTCCAGCGACGTCACATGAAAGTGCGCGAGGAAACCGGTCTGGTTGGCAAACGTGGCCTGCGTGGCAACGAGCAAGCCCACGATGATACCCATGGTCTTCTGCGCGTCATTGCCACCGTGCGCCAGCGACAGCAAGGCAGAACTGGTGAGCTGCGCCACCCGGAAGAACTTCTCCGACTTGTTCTTGGCGATGTTGCGGAAGGTGCTGAAGACGATGACCATGAGCAGGAAGCCCATGAGTGCGCCAAGTGTGGGCGAAAGAACGATGGCCGAGAGGGTCTCGATCCACTTCTTGCCCCACAGCAGCGCGGCAAAGCCGGCCTTGGCCACCGCGGCTCCCGCATAACCGCCAATGAGAGCGTGCGAGGAGCTCGACGGAATGCCGAACCACCAGGTGATGAGATTCCAGATGATGGCGCCGAGCAGGCCACCGAGGATGACGTTGGCGTCGACGACCGCGAGATCGATGAAGCCCGCAGCCACGGACTTGGCCACAGCGGTACCGACGAAGAACAGCGCCGAGAAGTTGAAGACAGCGGCCCAGACCACGGCGGCCAGCGGGCTCAGAACCCGGGTGCCGACGATCGTGGCGATGGAATTGGCGGAATCGTGGAAGCCGTTGATGAAGTCGAACGCCAGCGCGACGACCACGATGAACAGGACGAAGGTAACCACGTGATATGGGTGCTTCGCGTCAGCTGTTCTTGAGCGCGATGCTCTCGAGGGCGTTGGACACGTCCTCGCACTCGTCGATGGCCTCCTCGAGGGCGTCGAAGATTTCCTTCCACTTGAGCACCTCGATGGCCGGTTCGTCGCGCTCGAACAGCGCACCCACCGACTGGGCGTACAGCACGTCGCCCTCTTCCTCGAGCTGCTTGATGAGACGGCCATGCTCCATCATGCGCTGGCGCTTGGTCACATCCCCTACCGACGCAAGAATCTCCTTGCCGCAGCGCACCAGCACATCGGCCATCTGCACCCCACCGTCGCGCGCCGTGGACACGCGGAACATCACCACGCGGCGCGAGGCCCCGTTGATGAGATCGATGACGTTGTCGAGGCGCTTGGCCAGCAGGTGAATGTCTTCGCGGTCGAGCGGGGTGACAAAGCTCGTGTCGATGCGCTGATTGATCGTGTGCACGATGGCGTCGCCATCGGTTTCGACCTTTTTGATCTGCACCGAGATCTGCGCCGCGTTGGACGGGTTCTCGAACATGGTGCGCAGCAGAGTGGCGGCATCGCCGATGTAGACAGCCTGCTGGCGGAACAGGTCGAAGAACGTCTCGTCTTTGGAGAAAAGCTTCACGGGATCGTGTGGGCTGAGTACGGTTGGCGCCATTGCGGCGCGAGCAGGAAGAATCGCGCCAACCGGCCTGCGGCGCCACGGCATGTCACGAACTCGCGAAGGTTCGTGACACGAGCGATACACGTGCGCGGGAACACCCGCGCAGACGAACAGTTCAGTGCCAAACCGCTCTGGCGTCCGATACCGCACGCCGACGGCGGACAAACTCGTCGCGTGCAAACCAGCGGACGAGCAGCGCTCCGGCCACAAAGCCGCCAACGTGCGCCCACACTGCCACGCCGCCGGAGATTTCGCGCCTGAGGGGCGAGAGCTCGGGCAGTCCGGCCACCACTTGACTGAGGAACCAGAACACCAGCACCAGCCAGGCCGGTAAGCCGACGAAAAAGAACGGGGGAATGAAGGTGCGGACACGCACGCTGGGATACAGCAGCAGATAGGCCCCCATGATGCCCGAGATGGCGCCGGACGCGCCCACGGTGGGCACGGGAGACGCCGGATCCACCGCGAGGTGGGCAAAGGCCGCGGTGATCCCCGTCAGCAGGTAGAAAGCGAAGAAACGCACGCGCCCCATGCTGTCCTCGACATTGTTGCCGAATACCCAGAGGTACAACGAGTTA
Source organism: Gemmatimonas sp. UBA7669 (assembly GCF_002483225.1). Classification (NCBI taxonomy): domain Bacteria; kingdom Pseudomonadati; phylum Gemmatimonadota; class Gemmatimonadia; order Gemmatimonadales; family Gemmatimonadaceae; genus Gemmatimonas; species Gemmatimonas sp. UBA7669. Next base: position 28,320 of record NZ_DLHL01000004.1, read on the forward strand.
CCGATCAGGTGGCCCCAGCTCCCGTGCAGGAAGATCGACAGGACCGGGGTAAACCAGTTGATCGACTGGTCGTCGATGACGCAGGCCAGCTCCTGGTTGCCGACACGGCCCAGCGGGACGCCAAATCCCAGCGGGGCCCGGCCGGAGATCTCGCCCGGTACAAAGCCCAGATCGCAGACGCTCACCGCCAGCGGGAACGGACTCCCGGCTCCCTGGACGAGGATCCACACCGCCCAGGTGAGCGCCAGAAGCCCGATCGTGACCACCGGGCGGCGCAGCGTCGGGTTGTCATCGGCATACGGAAACATGGCAGCCTGTGGCTCATCTGGTGGTCAAAATGACAGCCTGCCGTTCCGGCAGTCAGAAATCCTCCCCCCAACCTCGTACCTGCGCCGACTAGGCAGAAGATTCTCGGCCCAACCATTGCCAATGGCAAGGGTAGCCGTGGCGGGAACGGGCGAATCGGTCGCCCTGGTACGTACGACCCCGCCACGCCTGGACCTCAATCGAGACTTCCATGGCTGAAAAAGTTATCGGCATCGACCTTGGCACCACCAACTCCGTGGTGGCGGTGCTCGAAGGTGGCGATCCCGTCGTCATTCCGAACGCAGAAGGTGGCCGCACCACCCCCTCGGTGGTCGGCTTTACCAAGGACGGCGAGCGCCTCGTTGGCCAGATCGCCAAGCGGCAGGCCGTCACCAATCCGCAAAACACCATCTTCTCGATCAAGCGCTTCATGGGCCGCCGCGTGGCCGAGGCGCAGAGCGAGCAGGCGCGCGTGCCCTATAAGCTCGTTGCCGGCCCGAACGACGTGGCGGCCGTGGAAGTGGGCGGCAAGCGCTACACGCCGCCCGAGATCTCGGCCATGATCCTGCAGAAGATGAAGCAGACGGCCGAAGACTACCTCGGACATAGCGTATCCAAGGCCGTGGTGACCGTCCCGGCCTACTTCAACGACGCCCAGCGTCAGGCCACCAAGGACGCCGGCAAGATTGCCGGCCTCGAAGTGCTGCGCATCGTCAACGAGCCCACCGCGGCCGCACTGGCCTACGGTCTCGACAAGAACAAGAAGAAGGACGAAAAGGTGGCCGTGTTCGACCTGGGTGGCGGCACCTATGACATTTCCATCCTCGAGCTCTACGACGTGGATGGCACGCGCCAGTTCGAGGTGAAGTCCACCAACGGCGATACGCACCTCGGCGGTGACGACTTCGACCAGCGTGTCATCGACTGGCTGGTGGCGGAGTTCAAGCGCGACCAGGCCATCGACCTGTCCAAGGACCCGATGGCGCTGCAGCGTCTCAAGGAAGCCGGCGAGAAGGCCAAGATGGAGCTGTCGAGCGCGAGCACGACCGACATCAACCTGCCCTTCATCACCGCCGACGCCTCGGGCCCCAAGCACCTCAACTACACGCTCACGCGTGCCAAGTTTGAGCAGCTCGTGGACGATCTCGTGCAGCGCACGCTCGAGCCCATGAAGCAGGCGCTCAAGGACGCCGGCATGCAGCCGAGCGAAGTCGACGAGGTCATCCTCGTGGGTGGCTCGACGCGCATTCCGAAGATCCAGCAGGTGGTCAAGGAGTTCTTCGGCAAGGAGCCCAACAAGGGCGTGAATCCGGACGAAGTGGTGGCCGTTGGCGCCGCCATCCAGGGCGCCGTGCTCACCGGCGAGCAGAAGGACGTACTCCTGCTCGACGTGACGCCGCTCTCGCTCGGCATCGAAACGCTCGGTGGCGTGATGACGGTGCTCATCCCGCGCAACACCACCATCCCGACGAAGAAGGCGGAAACCTTCTCCACGGCCGACGACAACCAGACGACGGTGGAAATCCACGTGCTGCAGGGCGAGCGCGATCTGGCGGTGTATAACCGTACGATCGGCAAGTTCCAGCTCACGGGCATTCCGCCCGCACCGCGCGGCATGCCGCAGGTCGAGGTCACGTTTGACATCGACGCCAACGGCATCCTGCACGTGACGGCGCGCGACAAGGCGACGGCCAAGGAACAGAAAATCCGCATCGAAGCGTCGAGCGGGCTCTCCGACAACGACATCGACAAGATGGTCAAGGACGCGGAGAAGAACGCGGCCGAGGACAAGAAGCGTCGCGAGGAAATCGACACGCGCAACCGTCTCGACTCGCAGACCTACGAAGTCGAAAAGAACGTGAAGGAGTGGGGCGACAAGGTCCCGGCGAATCTCAAGGAGCGCATCGACGCGGCCGTCGAGCGTTCGCGCAAGGCGCTGCGTGGTGACGACATCGCCGAGATCCGCGCGGCCCAGGAAGAGCTGAGCAAGGCCTACAGCGAGGCAGGCCAGGCCTTTTATCAGCAGCAGTCGGCGCCGTCCGAGGCCGAGGGCGCAGCGCCCGAGGGCGAGGCCGCGGCCGGTGCCAGTGGCGCCAAGGCCGAAGACGTGGTCGAGGCCGACTACGAAATCGTCGACGACAAGAAGTAATCCGGCACGGCACCCTCCCCCGAGGGCCGGATCGGCGTATGTTCCATCAGGCCCCGTCGGAAACTCCCGGCGGGGCTTCGGTGTCTGATCTCCGTGTGTAGTTGGACCCTGTGACACCAACCTGACCGAACCATGGCTGCACGCTACTCCCGATTCCGCTTTGCCACCGCCTCCGCTGTGTGCTTCGCCGGCGGTGTGCTCTTTGCGTCCGGCATGGACTGGACGAAGATCAGTTGGGCCCAGAGCACCACCGGCAATCGTCCGGCGGTCGTGCGTGGCCCCTCCAGTCCCGAGGGCACGTCCACGTTTGCCGACATCGCCGAGCGCGTGACTCCCGGCGTCGTTGCGGTGAACACTTCACGCACGGCCCGGCCGCGTGCCAACATGCGCGGCCGCGTGCCGCAGGGCATGGAGGACTTTCTCGAGCAGTTCGGCGCGCCGCAGCCGCGGCAGCAGCGCGGCGAGGGCTCGGGCTTCATCCTGAGCGGTGACGGATACATCGTCACCAACCACCATGTCGTGGCCGACGCCGATCAGGTGTCCATCACGCTCAGCGACGGGCGCATCTTCAAGGCGCGAGTCATCGGCAGCGATTCCACCACCGATGTGGCGGTGCTCAAGATCGACGCGCGTGGTCTGCCCACGCTCAACATCGGCGATGACGAGACCACACGCATTGGTGAGTGGGTGTTGGCGGTCGGCAATCCGCTCGGCCTCGACTTCACCGTCACGGCCGGCATCATCTCGGCCAAGGGCCGCGGCTCGGAAATCAACCTGCCCAACGCCGGCAGCTTCACGGTCTCCGATTTCATCCAGACCGATGCGGCCATCAATCCCGGCAACTCGGGTGGCCCGCTCATCAACATGCGTGGTGAGGTCATTGGCCTCAACAGCGCCATTGCCAGCCAGACGGGTTTCTACTCGGGCTACGGCTTTGCCATTCCCATCACACTGGTCAAGAACGTCACCGACGCGCTCATCAAGGATGGTCGCGTGCGTCTGCCGGTCATGGGTGTGTCCGTCCAAGCCGCGCTCCCCGAGGACGCCGGCATCAACGGCCTCTCGCGCGTTGGCGGTGTGAAGGTCGCGGGCTTCAACCCGGCGGATGCGGGTCCGGCCAAGGCGGCGGGCATCGAGGTCGGTGACCTCATCATCACCGTGGACGGCAAGCCGGTGGATCGTGTGAGCTCGCTGCAGCGCGCTGTGCGTCAGCGGCGTGTGGGCGACGTCATTCCGGTAGAGGTCATGCGCTTCGGCACCAAGAAGACCTTCAAGGTCAAGCTGGTGGAAGCGGAGACCAATGCGGCGCTGGCCGTGAATACCGAGGATGCGGCCAGCAAGGCCAACCCCGCCTCTGGCAAGCTCGGCCTGTCCGTGGAGCCGCTGCCCGCCGATGTCGCCACGCGTTTGCGCACGAACGGTCGTGGTGTGCGTGTGGCCGACGTCGCAGAAGACGGCCCGGCGCGCGATCGCCTCTTTGCCGGTAGCGACATCGTGCTGGCTGTGCTTTATCCCACGCCGCGTCGTGACATTCGCAGCGTGGCCGACCTGCAGGACATTCTTGGTGGTCTCAAGGATGGCGACTACGTGAGTCTACTCGTGCAGTCGCTGGATCCGCGGCTCGGCCAGCGCGTGGTCAACCTGCGTGTTGGTGGCTGATGCCGTAGGCCTGTAGGCCGTCACCACACCTGGCAACATGCGTCGGGGCGTCTGGCCAATGACCAGACGCCCCGATGTGTTTGTGAAACTGGCCTGCGTTCAGCGGAAGAGATACAGCGATGCGCCCACCTGCACCCGTGTGCCAGTCGAACGGAACGTCTCACGCGTTGTGCCCCCATCCGTGATTTCCTGCAGACTCGTCAGGTTGCCAAAGGTCCAAAGGGCCGTGCCAGTCAGCGCAACGCTCGACGACACGTGGAGTTGCACGCCCGCACCAGCCGTTGGCGCGACGCCTTCGAATTCCGTGCTGCCACTCGCTGCACGACCCGTTGCGCCGGCAGTCCCGAATACGCGAATCGGGGAGTCCGCGCCGGGGAAAAGCTGGTAACGCAGCAGCGCGTCATACTGCGACACGGTCACGTTCTCATCGTCGCGCCGACGGTTCAGCACATTGCGGTCGAAGTTCACGAGCACCGACACCTTGTCGCTCATGCCGAAGCCGGCGTGCAGACCAAAGCCGCTGCCGAACTCGAGGTTCTCCGCCGCCTCCTTCACGCTCACCGACGCGCCGGCATACTGCAGACCCACGAACAACCCGCGTCCTGCGCCCGCCTGGGCCTGGGCCGTTCCGGCCACGCCCAACGCGAGCGCCATCATATAGCCCGTCACCCGGCTCCACCGCGTGCGTTTGAGTCTGTGGTGCATGCTGCCTCCTGTTGTGTGATTGCGACTACATTTGGCACGTGACGACTCCTCTCGAACTGTCCCGTACCGAGATGCGCGCCCTGGGCGAGCGCGCGCTCGAGATGGTCATACACCATTTTGCCACGCGGCGTGACCTGCCGCCTGCGACGACCATCACAAAGTCCGATGCGGTCGCCAGGCTGCACACGGACCTGCCCGAACAGGCCACGCCGCCGGAAGACCTGCTGGACCTGCTGGCCCGCGAGGTCTTCCCCAATGCCTTCCACGCCGACCATCCGCGTTTCTACGCGTTCGTCCCCAGCCCCACGAATTTCGTGAGTGCCGTGGCCGATTTCCTGGTCAGTGGCCACAATCTCTTTGCCGGGCACTGGCTCGCCTCCTCGGCGGCCTCGCAAATCGAGCTGACGGTCCTCGAGTGGCTGTGCAGGCTCTGTGGCATGCCGACCGGCAGCAGCGGCATCTTCGTAAGTGGTGGCTCCATGGCCAACCTCACGGCTCTCGTCACCGCCCGCGAGGTCAAGATGGGCGCGCACGATGCGCGGGCCGTTGTCTACTGCTCCGATCAAACGCATTCCTCGTTGTTCAAGGCACTGCGGGTGCTGGGCTTCGCGCGCGATCAGCGCCGCCTCATTCCCACCGACGCGACGCTGCGTTTGTCGGTGCCGGCCCTGCGGGCGGCCATTGAAGCCGACCTGGCAGCAGGACGTCGCCCGCTGTGTGTCGTGGCGAATGCCGGTACCACCAACACGGGCGCCATTGACCCGCTGCACGAGGTGGCCGACCTCTGCGCCGAGCATGATGTCTGGATGCACGTGGACGGCGCGTACGGGGCGGCGGCGGCCTTTACGCCGCGTGGGCGCGCGCTGCTCGATGGCATGGAGCGCGCCGACTCCATCACGCTCGATCCGCACAAGTGGCTGTTCCAGCCGTACGAGTTGGGCTGTCTGCTGGTGCGCGATCCACGTCACCTGGTGCACGCCTTTCACGTGGGGGACGACGACCACGCCGACTACCTCGCCGACGTCGCGCGGCATGTGCAGGCCGACGTCAACTTCTACGACCGGGGCATTCAGCTCACGCGCAGCGCCAAGGCCATCAAGTTGTGGCTCTCCCTCAGGGCCTTTGGCCTGCCGGCGTTTCGTGAAGCCATCGAGTCCGGCTTTCTGCAGGCCGAGCATGCAGAGCGCGTGTTGCGGGCGTCGCCGTCGTGGGAGATCGTCACACCGGCGCAGATGGGCATCATCACCTTTCGCTACCGCCACCCGTCCCTGTCGCCGGCCGCGGTGGATGCGGTGACGGCACGGGCCGTGGATCGCATGCGCCTCGAGGGGCAGGCGCTCATCATGTCCACCATGCTGGGCGAGCGCCCGGCGCTCCGGCTGTGCACGATTCACCCGGCAGGCACGCTGACTGACGTGGAGCGCTCCCTGGCGCAGCTGCTTGGGTTCCTGGAGGCCGAGGCCGCGCTGCCGCAGTCCCCGTCGACTTGATTATCTTGCGATGCTGGGCCCGAGACATCGGGCCCGGTTTGCGGACGTGGCGAAATTGGTAGACGCACCAGCCTTAGGAGCTGGCGGGGCAACCCATCCCGGTTCGAGTCCGGGCGTTCGCATAGCCAGAGTGATGGATACAAGAGGCCCCGCGCGCGACGGAGGCCCGTGATCATCCCGCGCGGTCGAACACAAGAGGACATCGATGACGCGTGCGATGCTGTTCGCCCTGCTGCTCCTGACATCTGGGCCGTTGGCTGCGTCCGCGCAGCGTGATCCCCGCCCTTCCCGACCGCCCTATCCGGTGACGCGTACGGTTGGCGTCGTCGATGACTATTACGGTACGAGAATCCGCGACCCGTACCGTTGGCTCGAGCAGCTCGACGAGCGCGAGGTACGCGACTGGGCGGCGGCGCAGACGGCACTGGCCCTCCCGTATCTGCGCGACAACGACGTGCGACCGTGGTTGCTGACGCGGGTGGACGAGCTGACCGCCTTTTGGCGCGAACCGTCAACGCGCCGCGCTGAACGCGAGGCGCCGCTGGTCACTGACTCATCACTGGCGGCCGGCGAGTCGCTCGACGGCGTATGGGTGTCCCCCGATCGGCGCTATGCGGCGTACCAGGTCTCCACCAACGGCAGTGATTGGTCGGAGGGGCGCATCCGGCGGGTAGCCGATGGCGCCGACCTCGCGGAACGACTTGAGGGCTTGTACGGACACGCGATGCTGTGGACGCAGGATGGTCGCGGCTTCTTTTACGTTCGGGCCTCCAAGCCCGCGCTGACTAGCCGTGCCAAGCGGGCGGGCCCCGGTGTGTACTATCACGTGGCCGGTACGCCGCAGGCGAGCGACCTGGTCATCCTGCGCATGGGTGCCACGGTGACCGACGTGAACGTCGACCAGGAGTTCTCCGCCGACGGCCGCTTCCTCTTCGTTTCCGAAGGGACCGGCCCCTACGTGGATGACCTGGGGCAGATCGACTCGCGCCTGCACGTGCTCGACCTGCGCGATCCGGCGCGCCCGGCGATCGATGGTGCGCTGGTCGCGCTCTCGGCCACACGAGACGCCGCGTACCGCGTGGTGGCCACGCGCGGCGATAGTCTCTACCTGTTCACCGATCGCGGCGCACCGCGGCGCCGACTGGTGGTTTTTTCCATTCGCACACCCGCCGCCCAGCAGTGGCGCGAGGTCGTGCCGCCAAGCGACGATGTGATCGACCGCGTCGAGGAGATAGACGGTCGCTTCGTGGTGCGGTTCGTGCGGAACGTGCAGCACGGAATACGGGTGTACGAACGCGATGGGCGCCTCGTCCGCGAGCTGCCGATCCGGCCGATGTCGACGATCACGAGCATCCAGTCCGATACGGCAGGCGCGCTCGTGGTGCGCGCGGTCGAAGGATTCGTCCCCACGCGACGTCGCTACGCCCTCACAACCGGCCGCGACACGGCGGAGCTCGACCTCAAGACGCCATCACCCGCCGACCCGTACGAGATCCGGCAGGTTTGGTACACGGCGAAGGACGGTGTGAAGGTGCCGATGTTCGTGGCGCACCGTCGTGGACTGGCGATGGACGGCTCTCACCCCACCGTCTTGACTGGGTACGGTGCATCGAGTTCGATCGAGTTGCCGAACTTTGGAGTCGGGGCGATTGCCCTGCTGGAACTCGGCTTCGTGCTGGCGGCGCCATCACTGCGTGGCGGCGGTGAGTTCGGGCGGGGGTGGTACGAGGCCGCAATGCTCGGCCGGAAACAGACGACCTTCGACGACTTCATTGCCGCCGCGGAGTTTCTGATCCGCGAGCGGTATACGTCGGCAGAACGGCTCGCCATCCTCGGCGGCTCCAACGGCGGACTGCTCGTGACGTCTGTCATCAACCAGCGCCCGGAACTGTTCCGCGTCGCCATCGCGAACGTGCCGCCCACGGACCTGCTGCGCTTCGACCCGGGCGCGCACAGCGCGCAGTATGGCTCGCCACAGAACCCTACCCACGTGCCGTTCCTGCGCGCGAGTTCGTCGCTGCACAACGTGCGGCCAGGCGCCTGCTATCCGTCCACGCTGATCACGACCGCCTTCAACGATCAAGTTGTTCCGGCGTGGAACGCCTTCAAATTCGCGGCAGCGCTGCAAGCGGCGCAGTCGTGCGACCGCCCGGTACTCCTGCGCGCCGACACCACCGGAGGGCACGGGGGCATTGGGCTGGCGGACCTCGGCGATACGTTCGGCTTCATCACGAGCCAGCTGGGCGTGAAGCGACCGGGCACGGCGAAGGAGTGATATGTCGGGGTCGGCACGTGAGCTTTCGGCGAGGTGGAAGCGTCGTCGTGTGCGTTCGTCCCGATGTCCTCTACCGCGAAAACCGCGCGATCAGCGCCGCCAGTGTTTCTCCCTGACCAAACAACTGGCGCACCTCGGCGTAGCTGCTGTCTGTCGCTGCGACCAGCCCGTCGGCCAGACGTGCCTCTGTCCATCCGGCGCGGAGGGCCGCGAACGCTGGCGGGTCTCGCTGCTCGAGCCCAACCAGCGCTGTGCGCACGCGTTCGCGCACTGTGGCGGGTAGACTCGCTCGTACCGCCACCGGCCCCAGTCGAATGTCGGGCGATTCCCACAGCACACGAAAACGTGTCCGCTCGCTGTGGGTGAGGCGCGCCAGCTGGCGTTCGTATTCTTCGGTAGCCAGCCCCGCCACCTGCACGGCGCCGGTGCGCAGCAGATCGAACGCCGCCGCGTGCGTGCCAGCATAGGTGACACGTCGCACCTGCGCGTCGAGATCGCCAACCCCGCGCGCGGCCAACGCAAGCCGCGGCACGAGGTTGCCGGTCGTCGAGCCCGGGCTCACGAACGCTACGGCAGTCGTGTGCGCCTTCGCCTTGAGCGCGGCAAGGTCGCGAAGGCCATCATCCGTGGTCGCTAGCACGGCGCTGTAGTGCGTGCGCACTCCGGGTGGCACGTGAAACACGGACACGGCCACGGCGCGCTGCGGCACCGCATCGGCGAGGAGCAGGTAACCGAACGTGTTCGTGACCACCACGTCCACCCGTTCGCGCTGCACCGAGTCGGCCAGCGCCACCGGATCGGGCGCGACCACCACGCGAACAGGACGCTGCAGTGCGTTGCCAAGGTACTCGGCCAGCGGCGACACAGCGGCCCGCCGGTCGACGGTGCCGTAGGCGTACGTGCCAACGGCCAGCGTGTCGTGCGACTGAGCGGGCAGCGCGGTGGGGGCCGCAGCGAGCATGCACCACGCGAGAGCGATGTGCAGGGTCGTGAGCGCGCCGGGCGCCGAACAGTGCGCCGGCGGTGGGCAAAGGATACGTCGCATGCGAGTGCTACCCCGGCGCACCTCACACCGTCATCAGAAAAACGACAGCCCTGCCAGCATTCGCCGACAGGGCATCGTGTCACACCGCATCTCGCCTCATCGCCGCCACAACAACGCGCGACGGCGGCACAGAGACCATTCAGCGAGGCGGGCCGAGGCTCAGGCCGCCCGGTTCGCCGACCGACGACGGCGCGCTGCCGCCAGCGCCAGCAGGCCCGCCCCGGTAAGGGCCAGCGAACCGGGCTCCGGGACGGTCACCGGCGGGGTGACGGGCGGGGTGACGGGCGGCAGAATGCCCTCAACGATCCAGGTGCCGTAGCGCGCCGTTGGATTCGTTGGTGATTGGCTGTTGGACCCGGACCCGCCGATCACGGTACCGGTTTCCAACGTCGTCGCTGTGCTGGAACAGGTCGTCATCACCAGCATCGAACCAATGCTGGTGCCGTTATTCACGAACACAGTCGCACCGGGCGTGCTCGCCGTAATGCAGGCCGCGTCGATGCTGCCGTTGGCCAGCACGTTCAAGGTGAGCTGCGTGAGCGTCGCGCCTAGTGACGTGGAGTTCCCCGAGACGGCGCCAACGGTCAGATACCACACCGACGGCGACAGGTTGTATTGCGCCCCGAAGCCCAACTGGTTCGCAACGTCGAAAGAGAACGTCAGGCGATCAGCTGTCGTGAGCGACCCCGACGCCTGGGCAAAAGTCTGGCTTGTATAGGTGTAGCGAAATCCCTGGGCTTCGGCTCGCGGCGCGAGGGTCAATGCGGCGGCGAGCAGCAGCGCGCTGCCCTTGGCCACGAAATTCGAGAACGACTGACGCTTGTGGGTGGGCATGAAAACAGCGACTCCCTGATGTGAAGGGTCGGGGACTCCCCGAGGCGGGGTAGTCGGAGGGGGGCTGCACGAAGGCTCACGGCAGGGAGCACCGGGTGCCGACCGCGCGCCGACCGCGGAACGGAGATCGACTACCAGCCGCCCGTGCAAGAGTGGGGCCAAACGCATCACAAATCAGATTTTTAGGCCTGCCGGCGGGCTAAACCGCACAACGCCATCGGCTTATCGCACACCGCCACGGTCTGTCCCCACGACAGCGGTCTTGATGAATGCGGCGTTGGGGCCACAGTTCTGGGGAGCGCGCCCTACGAGACGCGCGGGCCGTCGGACAACGCCACGGCCGCGCCAAACCGCGCCACCCCGAACAACCCGATGTCGTGCGCGGTGGCGCCCCCCGTCACCACATCCGCACAGATCTCCCCGATCACGCTGCCGAACTTGAAGCCGTGCCCAGAGCAGGCAGATACCACCAGCAACTCCGGTGCCCCAGGTGCCCGGTCGATGATGAAATGTTCGTCGGGGGTATTCGTGAACAGGCACGCCGCCGACTGCTGCAGCGGGCCGTTGGCGCCGGGGAAATACCGCGATACCGCGGCCCGTAACGCCGCTTCGTCCTCGGCCTCGCACACGCGTGACATGGTGTCCGGATGCACCCGTTCGAAGCGATGGTGGTACTTGCCGATCTTGAAGCCAGGCGCGCCGTATTGCGGGAAGCCGTAGTACTGCCCTTCCTCGGCGTCCATCACGAACACGGGAAAGTTCGCCGGTGCAAACGCCGCCGTGTCGGCGATGCCGAACCACCCCAGCACCTGCCGCTCCGGCTGCAGCACCCCCCGCAGCGCAGGCACCAGATCACCCATCCACGGTCCGGCCGTGAGCACCACCTGACCGGCCGAATACGTGCCCCGTTCGGTGCGCACCGTCACCGAACCAGCGTTCGTCGTCACCTCGATGACGCGCTCATGGGTCCGGATCACGGCCCCATGCGCCTCTGCCCGCGCGGCGTGCGCCTGAATGCACCGCTCCGGGGTAAGAAATCCGGCATCGGGCTGGTACACCGCCATCGCCCCGGGCGCCGGCCGCCAACCCGGAAAGCGCGCCGAGAGTCGCTGGCCGTCGAGCACCTCATGATCGAGACCGTGCACCCGACAGCTCTCCAGCGAGCCGTCGAACACCGGACTGCCCGCCCACCCCACATCGAGCCCGCCCGTCACGTGCAACAACGGCTCGGACAACCCCTGCTCCAGGTCGCGCCAGAGCGTGAACGCCCGCCGCAGCAGCGGCACGTACGACGGGTCCTCGAAGTAGGCCAACCGGATGATCCGCGTCAGCCCGTGCGAGGATCCGAACGCGTGGCCGAGACCGTGCTGCTCGAGCCCAAGCACCCGCTGACCGCGCGCGGCGAGATGATACGCCGCCGCACTGCCCATCCCGCCGATGCCGACCACGATCACGTCGTACGCGCTGGCCATCGAAATCTCTCCATTCGGGACGTGAAGATCCGGGTTTCCCTTCTTGCCGAGCGTCGGTCCACAGCCCATGCTAGCGATACCAGTACATCTCTCCCCAGGAGCCCCGCCACATGGCAGTAACCGATGTCTCCGACCCGCAATACTACCACCGGGTCGTGGATTGCCAGTGGGCCTGTCCGGCCCATACCAACGTCCCCGGCTACATCCGCCTGATTGCCCAGGGGCGGTACACCGAGTCGTATCTCCTCAATCGCGAATCCAACGTCTTCCCGGGCATTCTGGGGCGCGTGTGCGACCGCCCCTGTGAGCCCGCCTGCCGCCGCGGCCGCGTGGAAGAAAAGCCGGTGGCCATCTGCCGGCTCAAGCGCGTGGCCGCCGATCATCGCGACGACATCAGCGCGCACCTGCCCAAGGCGCCGGCGGTCAAGAACGGCAAGCGCGTCGCGCTGGTGGGTGCGGGGCCGGCGTCGCTCACCGTCGCCAACGACCTGCTGCCGCTGGGGTACGACGTCACCATTTTCGAGCGCAACGCCACGCCCGGTGGCCTCATGCGCATCAACATCCCGTCCTTCCGCCTGCCCGCGCAGGTGCTCGACGAGGAATGCGCCTATGTCATCGACATGGGTGCCACCATGAAATACGGCACGGCCGTCACCAGTCTCAAGGGCCTGCTCGACGAGGGCTACGACGCCGTGTTCGTGGGCAGCGGCGCACCCAAGGGCAAGGAACTCGACATCCCCGGTCGCTGGGACGCGCCGGAGTCGGTGCACATCGGCATCGAGTTTCTCGCCAACGTGCACTTCGGACACATCGACAAGCTCGGCCCGCGGGTCATCATCATTGGTGTGGGCAACACGGCCATGGACTGCTGCCGCACCTCCAAGCGCCTCGGCGCCACCGACGTCAAGGTGGTGGCGCGGCGCGGCCGCAAGCACTTCAAGGCCTCGCCGTGGGAACTCGAAGACGCCGAAGAAGAGCTGGTCGAGATCATCGAGAACCACGCGCCCAAGCGCATGGTCGTGGAGAACGGCAGGCTCGTGGGCATGGAGTTCGAAGTCCTGCAGTGGACCGAAGACGCCAGCGGCAAGCAGACGAGCACGGTCACCGGCACGGTCGTCATTCCCTGCGATCAGGTCATTCTCGCCATTGGCCAGGACAACGCCTTCGAGTGGATCGAGCGCGACATCGGCGTGGAGTTCGACGCCAAGGGCATGCCCAAGGTGGACAAGACCACCCATCAGAGCACGCATCCCAAGGTGTTCTTCGGTGGTGATGCCGCCTGGGGCCCCGAGAACATCATCTGGGCCGTGGCGCACGGTCATGCGGCCGCCATCTCCATTGACGCGCAGTGTCACGGCCGCGATGTGAACGATCGGCCCGCCTACGGCATGTCGCTGGTGAGCGCCAAGGTGGGCATGCATTCGTGGGCCTACGACAACGACTACGAGTCGGCCAAGCGCGCCAAGATGCAGCACGAGGACCTGAGCAAGCGCTTCAAAGATCTCGTCACGGAAGTCGAGTTGGGTTTCACGGCGGAGCAGATCGCCACCGAGGTCGGGCGCTGTCTCAACTGCGACATCCAAACGCACTTCACCGCGTCACAGTGCATCGAGTGCGACGCCTGCGTGGACATCTGCCCCACCAACTGTCTCACCATCACCACCAACGGCACGTCCGAAGCCGATCTGCGTACCCGTTTGTCGGCGCCCGCACTCAATACCGATCAGGCCATCTACGTGTCCGATGGCCTGCCGCAGACCAAGCGTGTCATGGTGAAGGACGAAGACGTCTGCCTGCACTGCGGACTCTGCGCCGAACGCTGCCCCACCGCGGCGTGGGACATGCAACTCTTTGATCTCAGAAAGCCCGTGGCGGGCATGCTCGCCGGGATGGCCAGCGTATGAACGGCGTCAACGATTTCTCGTTCAAGATCGGCACCGTCAACGGCACCGGCTCCGCCAGTGCCAACGGTTTGCTCATGCAGGCCATCTTCCGCATGGGCATCCCGGTGACGGGCAAGAACATCTTCCCCTCCAACATCCAGGGGTTGCCCACCTGGTACGAGATCCGCGTCAGCAAGGACGGCTACACGGCGCGTCCGAGCGAAGTGGACCTGGTGGTGGCGCTCAATCCGTCCACCTACGCCAAGGACGTGGCCACCGTCCGGCCGGGCGGCTTCCTGCTCTACGACTCGTCGTGGCCGCTCGATCCCGATCTCGTGCGCGAAGGCATCACCATCATGGGGATTCCCTTCGGCCGCATCTGCGTGGAGAACTTCCAGGGCGATCGCGACCGCACGCTGCTGCGCAACATCGTGTATGCCGGGTCGCTCGCGGCGCTGCTCAACATCGACATGGACGTGGTGTCGGGCATGCTCTCGGAGAAGTACGGCAAGAAGCCCAAGCTGCTCGAGTCCAACCACAAGGCCATCCAGCTGGGCTACGAGTACGCCAAGGCCAACTTCCAGTGCCCGCTGCCCTTCCATCTCGAGAAGATGGATGCCACCAGCGACTCCATCCTCATCGATGGCAACACGGCCTGTGCGCTGGGCGCGGTATTTGCCGGCGCGACCGTAGGCGCGTGGTATCCCATCACGCCGGCCACCGCCCTCATGGAGCAGTTCAAGGCCTTCTGCGAGAAGTATCGCGTGGACAAGGCCACGGGCGAACACAAGTTTGCCATTCTGCAAGCCGAGGACGAGCTGGCCGCTGCCGGCATCATCATCGGCGCCGGTTGGGCGGGTGCACGCGCGTTCACGAACACCTCGGGCCCCGGCATCTCGCTGATGCAGGAGTTCATTGGGCTCGCGTACTACACCGACATTCCGGCGGTCTTCTTCGACATTCAGCGCTGCGGACCGGCCACGGGTATGCCCACCCGTACGCAACAGGCCGACCTCCTGTCACTGGCCTACGCGTCACACGGCGACACCAAGCACTTGGTGCTCTTCCCGGCCAACCCGGGCGAAGCCTTTGAGTTGGCGGTGCAGTCGTTTGACCTGTCGGAGCGCTTCCAGACACCGGTCTTCGTCGCCACCGATCTCGACATCGGCATGAACGACTGGATGGTGAAGCGGCTCAGCTGGGACGACAGCTACCGGCCCGATCGCGGCAAGGTCCTGCACAAGGAAGACCTCGACAAGATCCAGAAGTTCTCGCGCTATCTCGACGTGGACGGCGACGGCATTGCCGCCCGCACACTGCCCGGCGTGGGCGGCAAGGGCGCCTACTTCGTGCGCGGTTCCGGCCACGACAAGCACGCGGCGTACACCGAGGACTCCGACGCGTATCAGGAGCTCGTCGATCGTCTCAAGCGCAAGTTTGAGCACGCGGCCACGGTCATGCCCAAGCCGGTCTTCACGCTTCAGCCTGGCGCCGAGGTGGGGCTGGTCACCATTGGTGGCTGTGACGCCGCCGTACGCGAAGCTGCCGACCGTTTGCGCGACCAGGGGGTAACAGTCGATGTCATGCGCATCCGCGCCTTCCCCTTCGGCAGCGAGGTGCGTGAGTTCTTCGACGCGCACGATCGCAACTTCGTCATCGAACAGAATCGCGACGCCCAACTCCGCGCCCTGCTGGCGGTGGAGCTTGGCATTCCCCGTGACAGCATGACCTCCATTCTCGACTACGGCGGCATGCCGCTTACCGCCAAGGTGGTCGTGGACGGTGTGCTCCGCCATCTCGCGCAGGTGCCCGCATGACCTCGATCGCCAAACCTCCCGTTCGGCACCCCAGCTCACGCACCAACGGCCTCGGCCTCACGTTGCGGGACTACGAAGGCGCCATGTCCACGCTCTGCGCCGGGTGCGGACACGATTCTGTCACCGCGGCCGTCGTGCAGGCTGGCTGGGAACTCGAGCTCGAGCCTCATCGCATCGGCAAGATGAGCGGCATCGGCTGCTCGTCCAAGACGACCGCGTACTTCATGAAGCAGTCGCACGGCTTCAACTCCGTGCACGGCCGCATGCCGTCGGTCACCTCGGGTGCGGCCGCGGCCAATCGCAGTCTGACCTACATCGGTGTGTCTGGCGACGGTGACTCGCTGTCCATTGGGCTCGGGCAGCTGTCACACGCCATTCGGCGCAATGTGAACATGCTTTACCTGCTGGAGAACAACGGCGTCTATGGCCTGACCAAGGGCCAGTTCTCCGCATCGGCCGATGTGGGCTCCAAGTCCAAGAAGGGCGAAGCCAACGAGCAGACCCCCATTGATCCGGTGCTGCTGGCCCTCACCCTCGGCGCCACGTTCGTTGCGCGCTCCTTCTCCGGAGACAAGAAGCAGCTCGTGCCCATCATCAAGGCGGGTATCGCGCACAAGGGCTTTGCCATCATCGACATCATCTCGCCCTGCGTGAGCTTCAACGATCACGAAGGGTCCACCAAGAGCTACGCGTTCACCCGCGAGCATGAGGTGGAAGCCGTGCACACCGACTTCGTGCCCCTGCAGCGCGAAATCACGGTGCCTGAGACGGACGAGGAAGTGCGCACCGTAACGTTGCACGACGGTGGCATGGTTCGTCTGCGCGCCACCGCGTCGGACTACAACCCCACCAACCGCGAGTCGGCCTACGCACATGTGCGGGCCTGTCAGACACGCGGCGAGATTGCCACCGGCCTGCTCTTCGTGGATGAGAACGGGCGGGACATGCATGACTACCTGCGCACGCCGGCCACGCCCCTGGTGGACCTGCCGTTCGAGTCGCTGTGCCCCGGCAAGGCGGCACTCGATTCCCTCATGGAGCGCTATCGCTGAGGCGTCATGACGCATCCTGCGTCCGCGTTCGCGTCGGCCATGCCGGATGGTGATGAACTCGCCGTCCTGCATGAGCTCTTCGCAGCCTTTCCCCCGCGCGCCGAGTACCTGCTGCCGTTGTTGCATCAGGTGCAGGCGCGCGTGGGCTGTGTTTCCCACGCCGCGACGCGCGCCATTGCCGCGCACTTCAATCTCTCACGCGCCGAAGTGCACGGTGTGGTGACGTTCTATCACGACTTCCGCGAGTCGCCTGTTGGCGACACGGTGGTCCAGGTGTGCATGGCCGAAGCCTGTCGCGCGGTGGGCTGTCAGGATCTCGATGCGTACTTGACGCGTCGGCGCGGGGCCGCATTGGGAGAGGTGGTCCCCAACCAGCGCTGGCACGCGCAGGCCACCTACTGCCTCGGCAACTGTGCCCTCGGTCCGTCACTGCGTATTGGCGAGACCGTCTATGGCCGCGTCACGCCGGAGCGACTTGAGCGCTTGCTGGCCGACTACCCAGACACCGCCGCCCACGTGGAGCGACCCGACCCATGACGGCCTGGCGGGTCTACGTCCCCAGTGACACGGCGGCGGCGTCGGTGGGCGCCGATGACGTGGCCGCTGCCGTACAGGAGTGGGCTGCGCGACATGTCGATGCCGAGTTGCAGCTGGTGCGCAACGGCTCACGAGGCGCGGCCTGGCTCGAGCCCCTGGTGGAAATCGACACGGCGAAGGGGCGTGTTGGCTTTTCCCGGCTGTCTTCCGCCGATGTCCCCGCCCTGCTCGATCTGCTGCATGCGGAGCGTGACAGCCAGGACCTGCCCGGCCAGTCACACGCGCACGGCATCGGTCTGGTGGAGGATCATCCGTGGTTCCGTATGCAGCGTCGGCTGATGTTCTCGCGGGTGGGCCGCATCGACCCGCTCTCACTTGATGAGTACCGCGATACCGGTGGTCTCCATGGCTTGCAGCGTGCGTTGCAGCTCGAGCAGCCCGCCATCGTGCAGGAGGTCATCGACTCGGGCCTGCGTGGACGCGGCGGAGCCGCCTTTCCCACCGGCATCAAGTGGCGCACGGTGCAGCAGACGACCGCAGCAACCCGCTACGTGGTTTGCAATGCGGACGAGGGAGACTCCGGCACGTTTGCCGATCGGCTGATCATGGAAGCCGATCCCTTCCGCCTCATGGAGGGGATGATCATCGCCGGCCTCGCCGTGGGCGCGCAGCAGGGCTATGTGTATCTGCGCTCGGAGTATCCGCGCACCATTCGCACGTTCGAAGCGGCGTTGCATCGTGCACGTGAGGCCGGCCTGCTCGGCTCGCGTGTGCTGGACACGCCGCACGCATTTGATATCGCGCTGCGTGTCGGAGCGGGCGCGTACATTTGCGGCGAAGAGACCGCGTTGCTGGAGAGCCTCGAAGGGCGACGGGGCCAGGTGCGCAGCAAGCCTCCACTCCCCGCCGTGGAAGGTCTCTTTGGCTGTCCCACCGTCATCAACAACGTGCTCACGCTGGCCGCCGTGCCGGATGTGCTGGCGCAGGGTGCGGCGCAGTATGCGGGCTTTGGTGTGGACCGTTCGCGTGGCACCATGCCATTTCAGTTGGCCGGCAATGTAGCGCAGGGCGGGCTGGTGGAACTCCCGTTCGGCATCACGCTCCGTGAACTGCTGGAGACCTTTGCCGGTGGGACTCGCAGCGGACGGGCTCTTCGCGCCGTGCAGGTGGGCGGACCGCTTGGCGCCTACCTGCCGGCATCGCAGTGGGACACGCCGCTCAGCTACGAGCACTTCGCGGGTATTGGTGCCATGCTGGGTCACGGTGGCATCGTGCTCTTTGACGACTCGGTCAATCTCGGCGCCATGGCGCAGTTTGCGATGGAGTTCTGCGCCATCGAGTCCTGCGGCAAGTGTACGCCCTGCCGCATCGGCTCCACACGGGGGGTTGAGGTCATTGCCAAGCTGCGCCGAGGCGAGAACGTCCGCGCCAACTGGGAGCTGCTGGGCGAACTCTGCGAAACCATGGAGTTCGGCTCGCTGTGCGCGATGGGCGGCCTCACGCCTCTGCCCGTGCGCAGCATCATGACGCACTTCACCGCCGACCTGCTGACGTCGGCGTCCACGGCTGCGGAATTGACCATCCAGGAATCGGTCACCCAGGAGGTGGCATGATCACCGCACGTATCGATGGCATGGAAGTGGCCGTGCCGCCTGGCACGTCCGTGCTTCAGGCGGCCAGGGCTGCCGGCGTGAACATTCCCAAGCTCTGCGCCACCGACTCACTCAAGGCCTTCGGCTCCTGCCGCTTGTGTGTGGTGGAGATCGAGGGAAGAAAGGGTTTGCCCGCCTCGTGCACCACTCCGCTGGAAGCGGGCATGGTGGTGCGCACGCAGTCGCCCACCGTGGCGCGTGTGCGCCGCAACGTGATGGAGCTGTACATCTCCGATCACCCGCTGGACTGTCTCACCTGCGCGGCCAACGGCGACTGTGAATTGCAGGACATGGCGGGGGCGGTCGGACTGCGCGAAGTGCGCTATGGCTACGATGGTGCCAACCATCTGCAGGCGCAGAAGGACGCGTCGAATCCGTATTTCAGTTTCGATCCGGCTAAGTGCATCGTGTGCTCACGCTGCGTCCGCGCCTGTGACGAAATCCAGGGCACGCTGGCGCTCAGCATCACCGACCGTGGGTTCGCCAGTAAAGTTGCGGCTGGTATGGAGGAAAGTTTCCTCGAGTCCGAGTGTGTGTCCTGCGGCGCCTGCGTGCAGGCCTGCCCAACGGCAACGCTCATCGAAAAGACGGTCATTGACGCGGGGCAACCGGACCGGCAGGTCAAGACCACCTGCGCCTACTGCGGTGTGGGCTGCTCCTTCGTTGCGGAGCTCAAGGGCACCGACGTGGTGCGCATGACGCCTGACAGCAGTGGCGGCGCCAACGAAGGGCACTCCTGTGTGAAGGGCCGGTTTGCGTGGGGGTACGCCACGCATCCTGACCGCGTGCTGCGGCCCATGATCCGCGAGCGTACTTCCGACGATTGGCGTCAGGTGTCGTGGGATGAAGCCATCGCCTTTGCGGCGGCGCGATTCCAGGCCATTCAGGCCGCGCACGGCCGCGAGGCCATCGGTGGCGTCACCTCATCGCGCTGCACCAACGAAGAAGTGTACGTGGTGCAAAAGATGGTGCGCGCCGCGTTCCACAACAACAACGTGGATACCTGCGCGCGGGTCTGTCACTCACCCACGGGCTACGGCCTCAAGCAGACCTTCGGCACGTCGGCGGGCACGCAGGACTTCCGCAGCGTGGCGCACGCGGACGTCATTGTGGTCATTGGCGCCAACCCCACCGATGCGCATCCGGTGTTTGCGTCACGCATGAAGCGGCGCCTGCGTCAGGGCGCCAAGCTCATTGTCATCGACCCGCGGCGCATCGACCTCGTGCGCAGCCCACACATCACCGCCACGCACCACCTGCAGCTCAGGCCCGGCACCAATGTGGCGGTCATCAACGCGTTGGCGCATGTCATCGTCACCGAGGGGCTGGTCAACGAGACCTTTGTACAGGAGCGCTGCGACACGGTATCGTTCGCGCAATGGCGCGAGTTCATTGCGCGTCCCGAGCATGCTCCGGAAGCAACCGAGTCCATCACCGGTGTTCCGGCAGCCGAACTGCGCGCCGCCGCTCGTCTCTACGCCACCGGCGGCAACAGTGCCATTTATTATGGCCTGGGCGTGACCGAGCACAGCCAGGGCAGCACCATGGTCCTGGGCATCGCCAATCTGGCCATGGTGGCCGGCCAGGTGGGCCGCGAGGGCACGGGCGTCAATCCCCTGCGTGGACAGAACAACGTGCAGGGGTCCTGCGACATGGGATCCTTTCCGCACGAACTTCCCGGCTACCGGCATATCTCGGATAGTGCCGTGCGCGGTGTCTTCGAAAGTGCCTGGCAGGTGTCACTCGACCCCGAGCCCGGCCTGCGCATCCCCAACATGCTGGCCTCGGCGCGCGGTGGCACGTTCCGTGGCATGTTCATCCAGGGTGAGGATCTCGCGCAGTCCGATCCCGACACCACACATGTCGTGCAGGCACTTGAAGCCATGGACTGTGTGGTGGTGCAGGACCTGTTCCTCAACGAGACGGCCAAGTACGCACACGTGTTCCTGCCCGGCACGGCCTTTCTCGAGAAGGACGGCACCTTCACCAACGCCGAACGACGCATCAACCGCGTACGTCCCACCTCGCCGCCGCGCAGCGGACTGCACGAGTGGGAGGCCGTGTGCCGACTGGCCACGGCCATGGGCTATCCGATGAGCTACCCGTCCGCGTCGGCCATCATGGATGAGATTGCGGCGCTCACGCCATCGTTCTCCGGCGTGTCCTTTGCCTATCTCGACGAGGTGGGCAGTGTGCAGTGGCCCTGCACCGCCGAGACGCCGCGCGGAACACGGATCATGCACGAGCAGGGCTTTGTGCGCGGCAAGGGGCGCTTCCTGCTCACACAGTACGTGCCCACCGATGAGCGGTCCACGCGGCGCTATCCGCTGCTGCTTACGACCGGTCGCATTCTTTCGCAGTACAACGTGGGCACCCAGACACGTCGCACGGCCAACAGTACCTGGCACACCGAAGACGTGCTGGAAATCCATCCGCACGACGCGGAGCTTCGTGGAATCGGCACAGGGGATGGTGTGCAGTTGGCCAGTCGAAAGGGCGCCATCACGCTGCATGCGCAGGTGACCGACCGCGTACCGGAAGGCATTGTGTACACCACCTTCCATCATCCCGAAGCCGCAGCCAACGTGGTTACTACCGAGTACTCCGACTGGGCCACCAACTGCCCGGAGTACAAGGTGACGGCCGTCGAGGTGCGTCCCGTTGACTGAGGCCGCTGCGCGGACTCGGCAAGCAGGTGTGGTCCACGAATCCGTTCACATCGGCCGTGGTGTCGCCGAGCGGACGGTCTCGTGGGGTATTGTGGACGAAGCCGCGGTGCAGATCATGCTGAACGGTCAGCCGCTGGTGGTGCTCATGGCGACGCCTGCCGACCTGGCCGATCTCGCGCGCGGTGTGCTGCGCACCGAGTTTGGTGTGATCGAACCCGCATCCATCGCGTCGGTGCAGGAGCATCACCTGTTGGGTGAGTATCGGGTGGAGGTGCAGCTGAACGCCAACCTGGCCAGTGTACAGCATTCACCAAACCAAACGGGCATGCCCAACAGCAGTTGCGGCCTCTGTGGCATGGAGAGCCTCGCGCAGCTGGCCACCCGCACGCAGGCCCTGCCCCGCGTCCATCCCCCGGCGATACCTGACGGCATCGTGCTTTCCGCCTTCGCCCAGATGCATCAGCGCCAGCCGCTCAACGCCCTCACGCACTCCGCACACGCCGCCGCCTGGTGCCTGCCGTCCGGCGAGGTCGTGCTCGTCCGCGAGGACGTGGGACGTCACAATGCGCTCGACAAGCTCGTTGGCGCACTCTACGGGCCCAATGCAGACCCGGAGCTGGCGCGCGATGGGTTTGTCGTGATGTCCAGCCGCGGCAGCTATGAACTGGTGCACAAGACGGCGCATACCGCAGCGCGGCTTCTTGCCACCTGGTCGGCCCCAACCAGCATGGCGCTGCAGTGGTCGAGACATCTGGGCCTGCCCCTCTGCAGCGTGGCCCGTGACGGGCGTACTGAGCCGCAGGTGGCCCACTTTGAGCACGCGCCAGCCTCGATCTCAGCACCAGCACCGGAGTCTTACCATGCCCACCGGTGATCACCACGTGAATGACGGCCCACCCGATGTGCTGCGCATGGCCAACCAGATCGCAGCCTTCTTTGCGCCTTATCCGGAAACCGATGCCGTGGCCGGCGTACTCGATCACATCGAAAAGTTCTGGGCCCCATCCCAGCGCAAGGAACTGCTGGCGCTGGTGACGGGGCTCGCCCCCGCGTCGGAGTCATGGCATCCGCTGGCACGCCGCGCGGCGGAGCAGCTGCTGCGTCGCATCGATGAGTAGCTCGCTGCTGCCGGGAGTGAACGCGAGAGTGAACGCGAGAGTGAACGGCATGCTGAACACGCGTGTGGCGGTCTCACCGTGATCGCGGCCGACATTACGGCCGCGGACATCACGGCGGTAGTGCTCTGTGGAGGCGAGGGTCAACGCATGGGCGGCGCAGACAAGCCCTTGCTGCCTTTTGGCGGTCGTCCGTTGGTCCAGCACGTTCTGGACGGTCTTGACGGCTCCGTCTCGCAGGTGCTGCTGGTGGCCAATCGATCACTCGATGCGTATCGCCAGCTCGCACACGACCGGCTGCCCTTCGGGCCATGTGAGGTTATCTGCGATGCGGAACCGGGACTCGGCCCGCTGGCCGGCATTGCCGCCGCCGCGCATCACCTGCCAACGCCCTGGGCGTTTGTGTGCGCGGGCGATGTCCCGTTCGTCTCCGCCGCACTGGTGCAGCGTCTCGTGGGACACCGCACCGGGTACACGGACGCAGCACGCGTGGCGCACGATGGCGAACGGCGACAACCACTGTTTGCGCTCATTCCGCGTGCGGTCATGCTCACGGCGGCGGACGCCCTCAAGCACTCGGAGTCTCGCTCAGTGGCCGGCTGGCTCGCGGCGCACGGTGCGGAATGTGTTCCGGCTGCGGATCTCGCCAACCAAATGATCAGCATTGACGAGCCGTCGCAGCTCCGTCAATTGGGCTGACGGAGCTGCAACCACGTCGGACGTGTCAGGCGCCGACGTAGGGCCGATACACCGGTTCGTACATGGTGTCACTGACCGCCACGGCAATGTCCACGGGACGCGGCGCGCGTGCGAGCCCACGATCGAACGCAATGCGGGCCACCTCCACCGCGATCGCGCGCGACACCTCACGAATGCGGGACAGCGCCGGATAGATGCGCCCCATGGCCAGGTCATCGGCCGTGACCATGTCCGCCAGGATCCTCGCCGCAGCCGCAAACATTTCCTCGGTCACGCGCGTGGACTGGGCCACCAGCACACCCAACCCGACACCTGGGAAGATGTACGCGTTGTTGCCCTGCCCCGGCACATGGGTGCGCCGCTTGTGGGTCACCGGCGCAAAGGGGCTACCGCTCGCGAACACGGCGTGACCATCGGTGGCCGTATAGGCCTCGCGCGCCGTGCATTCAGCCTTGGACGTCGGGTTGGACAACGCCATCACCACCGGACGCGGATGATGTCGGGCCATGGCCTCGAGCACCGCCGTGGTGAAGGTCCCGGGTGTGCCGGACACACCAATGAGCGCGTGCGGCTTGAGCGTCTCCACCGCTTCGAGCAGGCTGCGTGTTGGCGCATGGTCGTGCGCGAAACGACGCTTGTGCGAGGCGAGATCCGTGCGTGAAGACTCCACGAGGCCCTTGCTGTCCACGAACCAGCAGTGGCGGCGCGCTTCATCCACCGACATGCCGTCCTCTACCAGCGCTTCCACCACCAGATCGCCGATGCCGATGCCCGCTTCGCCTGCGCCAAGGAACAGCAGGCGCATGTCGCGCAGCGGTACACCAACAAGGCGCGACGCCGACAACAGACCCGCCAGCGTCACCGACGCGGTGCCCTGGATGTCATCGTTGAAGGTGCAGACCTTGTCGCGCCAGGTCTCGAGCAGGGCAAACGCATTGTGGTTGCCGAAGTCCTCGAACTGGATGCACGCGAGCGGGAAGCGTTCCTGCACGGCCTCCACGAACTCCGTGAGCAGCGCATCGTACTCCGCTCCCCGAAGCCGAGGCTGTCGCAGGCCCATGTATGCGTCACTTTCGCGCAGCTCGGCGTTGTCCGTTCCCACGTCAATGGCGATGGGCAGACACTGATGCGGCGGCACGCCGGCGCAGGCCGTGTACAGCGTGAGCTTGCCGATGGGAATGCCCATGCCGTTGGCCCCGAGATCGCCAAGACCAAGAATGCGCTCGCCATCGGTCACCACGATCATGCGCACATCGTCGCTGGGCCAGTGCGCCAGCACTTCGCGCACCCGCCCACGATCTTCGGCGCTGATGAAGAGCCCGCGGCTGCGCCGGAAGATGCGTCCGAACTCCTCGCAGGCCTGGCCCACCGTGGGCGTGTACAACACCGGCATCAGCTCCTCGAGATGATCCATCACGAGGCGATAGAACAACGTCACGTTGCGATCGTTCAGCGAAACGAGATACGAATACTGGTCGAGCGGCGTGGGACGCGAACGCACGCCTGGCAGGATGCGCGCCAACTGCTCGTCCTGCGTCATCACTCGCGGCGGCAGCAGGCCGCGAAGGCCAAGCGCGTCGCGCTCGGCCTGGGTAAAGGCCGTACCCTTGTTGAGTTCGGCGTCGTTGAGCAGTGCCGAGCCGCGCTTGGCGACCGGCAGTTCTGTGGTGGTCATGAGTCGTTGGAAAAGCGCGTCGGTCAGACGCGCGAAAGAATCCAGCCGGGAACGAGCGTCAGCAGCAGCGTCGCTACGCCGCACAACACGCCGGCCGCACGGGAGAGGCCGTCACCGGGGAGCAGGGGCTGTCCAGCCGCCGGCAGCGAGCCCTCGGCCACGGGGCGCATGAACACGCGCTGCACCACGCGCAGATAGAAGAACAGTCCGAGGAAGCTTCCCACGAGGCCCAGCACGGCGTACACCGGATAGCCGGCCGTCACCACGGTGCGGAAGATGAGGAACTTGGCCGTGAAGCCCGGGAAGGGCGGCAGGCCCGCCAGTGAAAACATGGCCACCGCCATCAGCGCCGCGGCCATGGGCCGGTGTCTGAACAATCCGTCGAGTGAGCCCAATGTATCACGGGTCACGTCGTTGCCGTGCGGCGGCAACACGGCGAAAGCCAGCAGATTGCCGGCAGCGTAGGTGACGAGATAGAACACCACGGCGTCGCCGCGCGTGGCCGGATCACCCAGAAAGGCGTAGAACAGATAGCCCGCGTGCGCGATGGAGGAGTACGCGATCATGCGGCGCAGGGAATTCTGGCGCATGGCGGCCACGTTGCCCCACACGATGCTCGCCAGCGGCAGCACGGCCAGCAGCTGCACGAGGGGCCCCTGCACCGTCACGCCCTGGAAGAGCTGCAGACCCACCACGAGTACGGCGGCCTTGGACAACGTGGCCATGTACGCCGTCACCGGTACACTGGCGCCCTCGTAGGTATCGGGTGCCCACCCATGAAACGGCACGACCGCCCCCTTGAGGAACAGCGCCGCTACCACGAGCACCAACGCCGTCGTGGCCACCGGGTCCGCCATGGTCATGGCCTCTGCCACGGCCGAGACCTGCATGCTGCCGGTGGTCCCGTACAGCAGGGCGATGCCCATGAGCAACACCGCGGAGGCGGTGCCACTCAGCACGAGATACTTGAGCGCCGCTTCCGCACTTTCTGCCCGGCGCATGGCCAGCACAATGAGCGCGTAGACGGGCACCGAGAGCATCTCGAGCCCGAGAAAGAGCACCAGCGCACTCTGCGCACTGGGCAACAGACTGAGCCCATACAACGAGGCCAGCAACAGCAGCGGAAACTCCGCCCCCTCGAAGTCGGTGCGCGACATGAGCAGCACCGGAATGCTGAGCGCCAGCAGCAACGCCTTGGTGACATACACACCAGGCGTGACCAGCAACTGCCCGTCGAACAAGTTGGCGTTCAGGCCCTGTGCGGCCAGCACAAACGACGCCACCACGGCACCCAGCACGGCCACGACGCCCACCCCTAGGGCCACGGCGGTCACCACACCGCGACGCCCGAGAGACAGCACGATCAGCGTCAGCATCCCGAGCAGCAACAGATGCTCGGGCAGCAGTGCGAGAAGAACCTGATTATCGGGCATCGGCGGGCACCCGGGAAGTCATGACCTGCTCCTGATAGCGGCGCGCCGCCAACTCCGTTTTTCGCAGCGCTCCGTCGGGGAACAGTCCCAACAGGAAGACGGCGACCACCAGGACTCCGAGCACACTCATCTCACGGGGCGTGACGTCGGCCAACGGCTGATGCGGCGCCTTGGGTGCACCAAAGAGGAAGGTGAGCGCAAAGCGCAGCATATAGAGCGCACCAAGCACCACGCCCGACACGGCCGCCATGGCGAGCCAGAGCGGGAGGTTGTTGCCATCGAGGTGCTGTGGCCAGGCGGCGTTGAAGGCACCCAACAGCACAAGGAACTCACCCGTGAACCCGCTGGTGGTGGGCAGGCCCACCGAGGCCAGCATGAACAACACGAAGAACAACGCGTACATCGGCATCTGCCGCGCCAAGCCGCCGTATGCGCTCAGCTCACGCGTATGGCAGCGTTCATAGACGACGCCGACCAGGAGGAAGAGACCGGCCGCCACGATGCCATGACTCACCATCTGCACGATCGCGCCCTGAATGCCTGCGAGGTCGAGACTGAGCAGGCCCAGCATGACATAGCCCAGATGGCTGATGGACGAGTAGGCGATGATCTTCTTGATATCCTGCTGCACCAGAGCCAGACAGGCACCGTACACGATGCTCACCACCGACAGCGTCATGAGCCATGGCGTGAACAGGCGCGTGGCGTCGGGGAACAGCGGGAAACCCAGTTTGATGAAACCGTAGGTGCCCATCTTGAGCAGCACACCGGCCAGAATCACCGAGCCCGGCGTGGGCGCCTCAACGTGCGCATCAGGCAGCCAGGTGTGCAGCGGCACCATGGGCACCTTGATGGCAAACGACAGCACGAAGGCCGCCAGCAGCCACACCTGCACCTCGACGGGAAGTGCCACACGCAACAGATCGGCGAAGGCGAATGACGCCACCCCGCCCTGCTGCTGCAGCGCCCACACCAGGTAGATGATGGCGCCAAGCATGAGAATGCTGCCGAACGCGGTGTACAGCACGAACTTCATGGTCGCGTAGGAACGCCGCGCCCCACCCCAGATTCCGATCATGAAGAACATCGGAATGAGCATGGCTTCCCAGAACACGTAGAACAGGAAGAGATCCTGGGCCACGAGTGCTCCCATCATGGCAAACTGTAGCAGCAGCAGCATGGCGTGAAACAGCGCCACATCCTTTTCGATGCTGCGCCACGCCCCAACGACCACCAGTGGCCCGAGGAAGGCGGTGAGCAGCACCAGCAGGATGTTGAGCCCGTCGAGACCGACGTGGTAGGCCACGCCCCAGTCGGCAATCCACGGGATGTTGGTCGCCGCCTGCAAAGCGAGATCACTGCCATCGAACTGGCGATACAACCAGAGCGCCATCACAAACTGCAGCAGCATCACGCCGGTCGTGACCAGACGTGAAGTCGTGGCGTTCCCGCGCACCAGCGCCAGCGGCAACAGCCCGGCCACCGGCAACCACAGCACGAGATTGAGCAGCAGCGCATCAGACACCGCGCCACCCCCACAGCACCACGGCCACCAACCCAACCATCACCAGCAACGCATACCATTGCAGTTGACCCGTCTGCAAACGGGACAGACCGCCTGCGAGACGCTGCGTCAGACCGGCCAGCCCGTGCAGGCTGCCGTCCAGCAGCATGCGGTCACTGCCGCGCAGCAGCACATGCTCGGAAATCCATACCAGCGGTCGCACCAGCAGGCGGTCGTACAACTCATCCACGAAGTACTTGCCTCGCAGCAGGGCACCGACCGGCGCCATGGCGCGCGCAATCGCGTTCACCCGTTCGGACGGCCCGCTGTACAACCACACGGCCAGCGCCACACCGGAAACCGCAATGCCGATCGACACATACAGCAACGTGTGCTCGTGATGCTCGAGCGCCGGCACGATGGCCGGCAGCGGCAGCATGGGCGAGAGGAACTCGGGGATATGGATATAGCCACCAACCGCCGAGAGCAGCGCCAGCACGCCAAGCACACCGGTCATGCTGAGCGGCGACTCGTGCACATGGTGTTCCACCTCGGGCGCCATGCGCGAGGCGCCGAAGAATACCAGCCACAGCAGACGGAACATGTAGAACGCCGTCAGGAACGCCGTGAGCGCGGCGAGCGCCCACAGCCACGCAGCCCCACCCGACTGACTGGCATACGCGAACCAGAGGATCTCGTCCTTGGAGAAGAAGCCCGCCAGTCCCGGCAATCCGGCAATGGCGGCCGTGGCCACCAGGAAAGTCCAGAAGGTCACGGGAATGTGGCGCCGCAGGCCACCCATGCGGCGAATATCCTGCTCACCGCCAAGCGCATGAATCACACTACCGGCGCCAAGGAAGAGGCAAGCCTTGAAGAACGCGTGCGTGACCACATGAAAGATGGCCACGCCATAGGCGCCCACGCCGAGCGCCAGGAACATGAAGCCCAGCTGCGACACGGTGCTGTACGCCAACACCTTCTTGATGTCGGTTTGCACCAGCGCGATCGTGGCCGCCATGAACGCCGTGAGCACACCCACCACGGCAATGAGTTGCGAGGTCTCGGGCGCCATGATGTACACCCCCGACATGCGCGCCACCAGATACACACCCGCCGTCACCATGGTCGCGGCATGAATGAGCGCGGACACGGGTGTCGGGCCAGCCATGGCATCGGGCAGCCAGACGTAAAGCGGAATCTGCGCCGACTTGCCGGTCGCGCCGATGAACAGGAACAGCCCGACCAAAGCCGCCGGCAGAATGGCGCCCTGCCCCGCGAGGATGGCCTGGTTGATGTAGTCCATGTCCAGCGTACCAAACGTGCGATACAGCAGGAACATGCCCAGCAGAAATCCGGCATCACCAATGCGATTGGTGATGAAGGCCTTGCGACCGGCCACCGCATTGGCCGGCTCATCGAACCAGAAGCCGATGAGCAGGTACGATGCGAGCCCGACGCCCTCCCAGCCGACAAAGAGCACCAGCATGGAACGGCCCAGCACCAGCAGCAGCATGAAGAACAGGAAGAGATTCAGGTAGGCAAAGAAGCGCCCGAAGCTCTTGTCGTCGTGCATGTAGCCGGCCGAGTACACATGGATGACCGACCCGACACCAGTGACCACCAGGGTCATGACCGCCGACAGCCGATCGAACAGAAAGGCCACGTCAAAACTCTGCGCGCCAACGCCTGCCCAGCGATACAGCGGCGCGACAATGGGCACGTAGTCGACAGCGCGCAGTTGCAGGAACATGGCGATGGTGAGCCCGAAGGCGATCATCGGCCCCGCGCAACCCACGAGAGCGGCCGTCCGGTTGGAGAAGCGTTGACCGCCAATGGCCGTCGCAAAGACGCCGTTGACGAGAAATCCGAGAAGGGGGAGAAGCGCGATGAGCGCGAGTGGATGCGTCATGCGCGACTAGCCCCGAAGCGTGGAATAGCGATCCACATCGAGCGAGCGCCACTGGCGCACTAGCAGGAGCACGATGGGGATGGCCAGCGCAATCTCCGCAGTGGCCACGACAAAGGTGAGAAACACCATCACCGCACCGGCGGCATCGCCGCGCTGCTGCGAAAAGGTCACGAGACTCAGGTTCACGCCGTTGAGCATGAGCTCCATGCACATCAGCATGACGAGCGCATTGCGGCGGATGATGACGCCAAGCAAGCCGATGGTGAACAGCCCGCCGGATACGAACAACAGGAAGCTCACCTTATCCATGGTGACGCTCCGACTCGGCAGCAACGGACGGACCGGAAGCCGCGCCCTGCCGCCGGCTCACACCGATAACCGCCAGCGCTGCAACGACTGCCCCCACCAGAAACACCGTGGTGAGCTCGAACTCCAGCCAGTAGCGGCTGAGGAAGTCGGTAGAGAACTCCACCAGCGTGAACGACTGTCCGAGCGGCGCGCGCGGCACGCGGTCCGCATTGACACCGCGGGCCACCACCGCCAGCACGGCCAGCAGCAGTCCGGCCACCAGCACACCTGGCCAGCGCAGTGACGACCACCGATCAGCGGTGGGCGACTCGCGCAGCTGCAGCAGCATGATGACGTACACCATGAACACCATCACCGCGCCAACGTAGATGAGCACCTGGAAGGCCGCGATGAAATGCACACCCATGAGACCGTACACCGCAGCCAGTGACGTCATGGACGTGATGAGCGCCAGCGCCACGCGCATGGGCTCCCGCAGGATCAGCATCGACGCCGCGCTTGCCAGCGCCAGCACGCCGAAGACGATCAGGATGATGCTGTCGATTATTGGTCGCGTCCTCGCCGCGCCGACTCACCACGCGTCAGCGGTACCGGTTTGGGGGGATACGGCTTGGCCACGTCCTGCTGCGGCTTCCAGGTGAGCATCTCGTCCATCGTCAGCCACATGTTGTAGCGGTCGTCACTCACCAGTCCCGGCACATCGGCCTGCATGCGAATGGCGTCCTCGGGGCAGGCCTCCACACAGAGACCGCAGAAGACGCAGCGCGAGTAGTCGATCTCGAAGCGCACGGGATACTTGGGGTGCGCCGGATCGTTGGGATCAAAGCCCGACTCGATTTCGATGACCTTGGCCGGGCACACGGTCGCGCACATGTTGCACGCAATGCACTGCGGCGATCCATCGGGACGCTGCGTGAGGATGTGCTTGCCCCGATTGCGCGGCGCAAAGTCCGCGCGCCGTTCTTCCGGATAGTAGGTGGTCACGGCGCCGCGACGCCCGGTGAGCCACTTGCCCATGTTGCGCAGGAACACGCCCGTCGTGATGGCCAGCCCCTTGAGCACTTCCGGCAGATAGGCCCGCTCGTACCAGGTCATCTCCGGCTCGTTCCAGTACTGCTTGCGGGCGTAGCGTACCGCACTGCGGCGCGGTGCCGAAGGCGTTGACGTTGGCTGTTCGTTGTCCATGCTCACTGCCCTCCCCGGACAAGCCACACCACCACCACCGTGATGGCCAGATTGGCCAGCGAAAGCGGCAGCAGCATCTTCCACGAGAGCCCAAGCATCTGATCGTAGCGGAAGCGCGGCAGCGTCCAGCGGATCTGGATCTGCAGCAGGCACATGAGCGCCACCTTGCCCAGGAAGGTCAGCATCTGCAGGGGCACCCGGACTGCCTGGCTCAGGGCGATTTCGCGGCCACCCGGCAACAGAAACCCGGCATCGGTCATGAACGGCAGGTTGTAGCCACCCAGGAACAGCGTGGTGAACAAGGCGCCCACCACGGCGATCTGGATGAACTCGGAGAACATGAACAGGCCCAGCTTCATCGCGCTGTACTCCGTGAAGTAGCCAGCGATGAGCTCCGACTCGGCTTCGGGCAAGTCGAAGGGAATGCGCTTGTTCTCGGCAATGGCCGCCGTGAGAAACAGGAAGGCCGCGAACGGCTGATAGAAGATGCCCCAGGCCGGGAGCACACCGCCCAGCGTGCCGGATTGCTGACGTACGATGTTGCCCAGGTCGAGCGTGCCGTACACCAGAATGAGGCCCAGAACGGTGAGCCCCATGACCAGCTCGTACGAAATCATCTGCGAACCGGCACGCAGACCTCCAAGCAGCGAGAACTTGTTCTCCGACGCCCAGCCCGCGAGCATGGCGCCGATGATGCCCATGCTGCTGAAGGCGAACACCACCAGCAGACCCGCGTCGAGCGTGGCGATCTGCATGGGATAGCTACGTGAACCAAACCAATCCGCGAGCGCCGGCACCAACTGCCCCGGCACCAGTGTGCCACCAAACGGCACCACCGCAAACACCAGCAGCACCGGCGTGAAGACAATGAACGGCGCGAGGAAGTAGCCGACCTTGTCGTGTGCGTTGGGCTTGAAGTTCTCCTTCAGCAACATCTTGAGACCGTCGGCCATGCCATGGAACAGTCCCAGCCAGACCAGCTTGATGTTCGTGAACGGAATGCGCAGATAGGCGCGATTGGCGCCCACGCGGTCCGACATCACCGCCGACTGTTTGCGTTCCACCCAGGTCAGCAGACCGCCAAAACTCAGCAGCATCACCATGCAGTAGGTGATGAACACCAGCGCCACGACGAGATCAGGCATCCAACTGTTCGTGGCGCTGCTCATGACACCGCCCCGGCCAGCACACGCTGCAAGGCCTTGCGATTGCCGGCCAACGCCTGAAACAGGCCCTCGGCATGCACCACATCGCCCTTGGGTTCAAAGCAAGCCTTGAAGGCCGTCACCACGCCCTGTGCATTGGTATAGTGCCCGTTCCGCTCGGTCTGAATGCTGATGGGCAGAAACACGTCAGCGCGCAGCGCGGCCTCATGGGCGTAGCTGCCCAGGCGGACAACCCGTGCCGTGGACGGCAGGTCCGCATCCGCCACACCCTCGCCCCACACCAGCACGACATCAGCGCCAACGAGCGCCGCGGGCAGGTCACCCTCGAGCGGCGTAAACAAGGCCAACGCCCCACGGCGGTTCGGGTTCTTGTCCGCCATGATGAGAATGTCGTCTTCGAGCAACTCCCCGGGCTGTGGCGCGTGGTCCGCTTTCACGCGCGCCGTGAACCGCGAGGCCAGCTTGTCCTGCAGCACGTGGTGCAGCGCCGCCAGTTCTTCGTTGGAGCCCCAGCTCGACACCAGCACCACGCCGCGCGAGGCAGCCGCTACAATTGCTGACGCCCGCTCCACCGCCTCATCCAAACCGGCTGGCGTGCCGCCAACCAGCGCGGTCGTGGCCCGTGGCCGCTCCCAGATCTTTGCCAGGTCCCGACCCTTGTTGCAGATCCATGGGCCGTTCACCTCGGGGTTTTCGCGCGGCGTGACCCGCTCGATGCGCGCATTGAGCGCCGGATCAAGCGCCTTGAGCGCCCACTCGGGCTTGCGATGCCACACATCGATGCTGCAGCCGCGCGAACACCCCGGGCAGACCGACGGCGTGGCCTTGGTGTACCACACGCGGGCGTGATCGAGATTCTCCCGCGAAAGCAGCGCGCCCACCGGACAGATGTCGATGACGTTGTCGGAATACACGTCCTCGTTGAAGTCCGCGTTTTCCGCCGGCCGGATGAGCGAATGATCGCCACGATGCACCGCGCCCAGCGCATGGGTCTTTGACACTTCGTTGGTAAACCGCACACAGCGCGTGCACATGATGCAGCGCTCGTTGTCCAGCATGATGCGGTCGGACAACGCATAGAACTTGGTCGCGTGATTCTTGCGATCGATGGACAGCGACGGGCGGCCGTTGTGCTCGTAGTGATAATCCTGCAGCAGACACTCGCCCGACTTGTTGCAGATTCCGCAGTCCACCGGATGATTGAGCGTGATGAACTGCATCGTGTCGCGGCGCAACTTCTTCACCGTCTCAGACTCGGTCAGCACACGCATGCCGGCCGTGACTGGCATGTTGCAGCCAATGTCGAACCACGGGTCGCCGTTGTCCGACTCCACCTCCACCATGCAGATGCGGCAGTTGCCGGGCACCGACAGGTTGGGGTGCCAGCAGAAATGCGGAATGCTCACGCCCGCCCGACGCGCGGCCTGAATGACGGTCTCGCCGTCATGGGCCGTGCACGGGACGCCGTTGATGAAGAAGTCGATGGTCACCGTCGGATCGACGCTCACGAGGCGCTCCCGGCGCCGGCGTACATTGGCACCGGCACGGCGCCCTCAAACGGATCAGCCAACGCCAGGCGGCCATCGTACATGGAACGGCCATTGGTGATGTAGTACTCGAACTCCTCGCGGTAGTGATCGAGGATGGCCGAGCAGGCATAGCCGGCGGAGTCACCCAGACTGCAAATGGTGGTCCCGTCGTTGGCGGTGGAGATGTGATACAAGCGATCGATGTCCTCGAGACGCCCCTCGCCGCGCACAATGCGATCGAGGATGCGCTCCATCCACCCCATGCCCTCGCGGCAGGGCGTGCACTGGCCACAGGACTCGTGGTGATAGAAGCGCTGAATGACGCGCGCGAGACGCACCATGCAGGTGCCCTCGGCCACCGCAATCATGCCGCCGGAGCCAAGCTGTGATCCGGCCGCCACGGCGCTGTTGTGATCCAGTGTCACGCCCTTGATCTCGTTCGCATCGAGGATCTTGGTGGACACGCCACCCGGGATGACGCACTTGAGCGCGCGATCCTCCAGCATGCCGCCGCAATCCTCGTAGAGGAACTTCTCCCACGAGTAGCCATACTCGACTTCGTACACGCCCGGCCGCTTCACGTGACCGGAGATGGAGATCATCTGCGTGCCCGGGCTGCGCGGCATGCCGGTCTTCTTGAACTCGGCCGCGCCCAGTGTGAGGATGACCGGCACATTGGCCAGCGTCTCCACGTTGTTCACCACGGTGGGCTTCTGGTACAGGCCCTTCACCGTCAGGCGCGGCGGCCGATTGCGCGGCCACCCCTTCTTGCCTTCCAGCGACGCCAGCATGGCCGAGGCCTCGCCGCAGACGTAGGAGCCGGCGCCGCGATACAGCACCACATCGAGCGAGTAGCCCGAGCCCATGATGTTCTCGCCCAACAGCCCGGCCGCGTAGGCCTCCTCAATGGCCGCCTGCATGCGACGATGCGGCAGATCGAACTCACCGCGAATGTAGATGAAAGCATGCCGCCCCATCAGCGCGAAGCTCGCAATGATGAGTCCCTCGAGGCACATGTGCGGCACATGTTCCAGCAGCCAGCGATCCTTGAACGTGCCGGGCTCTCCTTCGTCGGCGTTCATGCACACGTAGTGCGGTTCGCCGTCGTTGAGTCGTACCACGCCCCATTTGCGCCCGGCCGGAAAGGCCGCCCCGCCATGGCCCAACAGGCCGGCTGCGGCCACTTCCTTGGTGACCTCGGTGGGCTGCATGCCGCCCAGCACCTTGGCCAGTGCCTGATAACCGCCCCGCGCGCGGTACGCCGCCAGCGTATGGGAGTCGGCGGTCACCGGAAAATTCATGAAGAACTTCCGCCCCGAGAGCGTCGGCGCTTCTGCAGTCGGCGCGGTCATCGGGCGAGCTCCTCGAGCAGCGCGTCGACCTTGGCGGGGGTGAGATCCTCGTGGTAGGCCTCGTTCACCATCATCATGGGGGCGGTGCCGCAGGACGCGAGACACTCCACGGTGCTCAGCGTGAACTTGCCGTCGGCCGTGGTCTCACCGGGCTGAATGCCCAACTTGCCGCAGAGGTAGCGTACCAGCCCCTCGGCACCACGCAGCGAGCACGACGCGTTGTGGCACACCTGCAGATGATGCCGGCCGAGCGGCTCGCGCGTGAACATGGTGTAGAAGGCCAGCACTTCATCCACCTGAATGCGGGACACCCCGAGATAGGCCACCAGTTCGTCGATGTCCGAATCGGCGATGTAGCCTCGCTCCTGCTGGATGCGCTGCAAACAGGGGATGGTGAGCGATCCTTCGAACCCGGCCGGGTAGCGCTGCTTCCAGCGCTCGAACTCGGGAATGAGATGCTGTATGCCGTTGGGCATGCCGTTCGTCGCAGAATCGTGCGTGGTCATCGGTCGCATTCGCCGCCGATCATGTTCACCGACCCGAAGGAGGTGACAATGTCGGCCAGCTGATAGCCGTCGAGCATGCGGTGAATGCCGCCCATGTGCACAAAGGATGGCGAACGCACATGCACCTTGTGCGGCGTACCGCTGCCGTTGGATACGAGATAGAAGCCAAGCTCTCCATTGGCTCCCTCGTGCGCGACGTACACATCGCCCGCGGGCACCACCGGTCCTTCCATGACCAGCTTGAAGTGATTGATGAGGGACTCGATCTCCGTGTACACCAGCTGCTTCTCCGGAAACACGCAGCGGTGGTCATCGACATTGATGGGCCCCTCGGGCATGAGGTCGACGAGCTGACGCATCATGTACACCGATTCGTCCATCTCCCGCATGCGCACGTAGTAGCGATCGTAGTTGTCGCCCTTGATGCCCACCGGCACATCGAAGTCGAGCTCAGCGTACGCCAGATACGGCGTATCGCGGCGCAGATCGCGTGGCACGCCGGTCGACCGCAGCACCGGCCCCGTGAAGCCCCAGTGCAGGGCGTCCGCGGTGCTCAGCACCCCCACGTCGCGCATGCGGTCGATGAAAATGCGGTTGCGATCGACGAGGGCATGCACACGCGCCACATAGTCCTCGTACTCCACGAGGATTTCCTCGAGGCGCGTGAACCAACCCGGCGGCACGTCAAAGGCCAACCCACCGATGCGACCAAACGAGTAGGTGACACGCGCGCCGGTGATGGCGGCCAGGTGCTCGTACATGTGGTCACGCACCGTGACCAGATAGAGAAACGCCGTCATCGCGCCCAGCTCCATGAGCTGCGCGGCCACACAGGTGAGATGGTCGGCCACCCGCGAGTACTCGGCCAACAGCGTGCGCAGATACTTCGTGCGCGGCGTAATCTCGATGCCCATGAGTCGCTCCACCCCTTCGCAGTACGCGAAGTTGTTGATGAGCGCCGAGCAGTAGTTCAGCCGGTCGACGTACGGGATGAGGTTGTGCCAGGTGTGATCCTCGCACTCCTTTTCAAAGCCGCGGTGCAGGTAGCCGCAGTGCACATCGGTGCGCAGCACCTTTTCCCCGTCCAACTCGGCCACGATCTGCACCGTGCCATGCGTGGCCGGATGCGAGGGGCCGATGTTCACCACCACCGTGTCCTCGCGCGACGGCGTAAGCGTCGTGCGAATCGGGTTCGGGATGGCCGAGGTCACGAGGTCAGCGGACAAGGGCACTCTGGGGCGGACGGTACGGCACGAGGGGCTGTTCTTTCTGCTTGGGATAGTCCTTTCGCAGCGGATGCCCGCGGAAGCCTTCGTACAACAGGATGGGTCGCAGGTCGTCGTTGCCGCGGAAGCGAATGCCATACATATCGTGACACTCGCGCTCCATATAGCCGGCTGAACCGTAAAGCGACGTCAACGAGTCCACTTCGGCGTCGTCGGCCGCGACTCGTGTCTTGAGGCGCACGCGTACCTTGTGGGCGGTGCTGTAGAAGTGCCAGACCACTTCGAAGCGCAGCGGCGCCTCCGGCCAGTCCACGGCCGTCACGTCAAGGAACAGATCGAAGCCGTGCTGGTCGCGCAGGGCACGCACCGTCTCCAGCAGCGCCTCGCGGTCCAACTCCAGTACCAGCACCCCGTGCGATACGCCGCGCGACCGCACGGCCCCGACGGGTGCGTCCGCGCTGTCTCCACCTTCGTGCGCCGGCGCGTACCGCGCATGCAACTGATCGAGCAGGTCCCCCGTGCTCATCAGAACCGCTCGTTGACGATGGGATGCCGGGAGGCCGCGATCTTCTCCTGCAGGCGCATGATGCCATCGATGACCATCTCGGGGCGCGGCGGACAGCCGGGCACATAGATGTCCACCGGAATGATGCGATCGATGCCTGGCAGCGAGGCGTAGTTCTGATAGAAACCGCCGGTACTCGCGCAGACGCCGAAGGCCATGACCCACTTGGGCTCGCACATCTGCTCGTACACCTTGAGCAGAATGGGGGCCTGCTTCTGTGTGACCGTTCCCACCACCATGAGGAGGTCGGCCTGGCGCGGCGAGAAGCGCGGCAGCGCGGCCCCGAAACGGTCGGTGTCGTAATGCGATGCGCTGACGGCCATGAATTCCATGGCGCAGCAGGCCGTTACAAAGGGATACGGAAAGAGCGAGAATTTCCGCGCCCAACCAACGAGCTCATCCTTACGGGTTGTCAGAAACTCGAAGGAGGCGGCCTTGGACTGCCCAGGGCGGGCCAGCGAGGCCGAGCCCGCCCCGCCGCCGAGGGGCAGTGAGCCGACACCGGTGGCGCCGGCGAGACCGGGGCCCATGTCGAGAATGGGCAAACGTTTGCCGTACATGCGCTTACTCGGTCACGGCGTCGAGGATGCGACTGCGGTACACATAGAGCAGGCAGAGCACCAGCAACACCGTAAAGAAGAAGAACGTGAAAACCATGAAGCCGGACAGCGGGCGGGCGCCCAGCGTCCAGATGAAAAGGAACATGGTCTCGAGGTCGAACAACAAGAAGATGATGGCGACCGCGTAGTACTTGATGGGTACCGCCTTCACATTCAGCGCCTCGACCGGGAGGGCGCCGCACTCGAAGGGTTCGAGCTTGGTGGCGCTGGCCTTGGGCTTGGGACCAAGCCAGGCGTTGAGGGCCAGCGCGAGGCCCACAAAGCCAACGATGGCCAGCGCGTACAGCAGAAAAGTGACGTAGGGCGTCATCGGGTCGGCAGGAGGGCAGGTACCGCGACGTCAACGTGCCCACGGGCACATGGCCCGTCAAGTCGGGAAACCCCGGCAATCTCAGAGGAATACCCCGCTCCAACGTCGCGGACGAGTGACAATCACCTCGTCACCGTTGGACACAGGGACCAATCGTGTGACGCGTTTGCAGCGGCACTTGTTTGGATGGGCAAGGGTGTGGGGTACTCGTCCCGTCACGGCAGCGACACGGCCATGTCACGGGAATTCGTCCCTCCCACTACAAAGCAGTGAGATATCCCACGATATTCCGCCCGGTCACGGGAGGATCACTCGGCTGCGTTTCGTCCCACCCCTTGCAGCCGGACTCGCGTGACCTAGCCGGCAACCTTCCCGTTGCCGGTTCCATCCCTAGTCTAGGAAGGAGATGTTGATGTCCCACCGAGCGAAGGTTTCTCGCTTGGCGGCCGTCGCCGCTTCCCTGCTGTTCGCTCTCCCTGCCGCGGGCCTCCAGGCCCAAACCGGCACGATCAGCGGGAAAGTCACCGACGCCGCGACCAAGGCCCCCCTCGCCGATGTGCGAGTGGTGATCTCGGGTACGGCCTTCGAAACGCAGACCAATCGGGAGGGCGAGTACCGCCTCCTGAACGTACGCCCTGGCGTCACGGGAGTTTCAGCGTTCCGCATTGGCTACAAGGCCAAGCAGGATACCATCCGCGTTGTGGCGGGCCAGACGGCCACGCTCAACCTCGAGATGTCCGCGTCCGTGATCAATCTCTCCGAGGTGGTCGTCACGGGTACCGCCGGTAACCAGGAGCGCAAGGCGCAGGCCGCCCTCGTGGCCTCCGTTACTGCAGCAGACGTCATCAAGGATGCCCCGGTCACCAACGTGGCCAATCTGCTCCAGTCCCGTGTTCCCGGCGTGGCGCTCAGCAGCCAGTCCGGCACCAAGGGCACGGCCACGCAGATCCGCATCCGCGGCGCCTCGTCCATCAACCTCTCCAACCAGCCCCTCATCTTCATCGACGGCGTCCGCGTCAATGAGGGCATCACCGGCTCTGGCCAGTCGGGCCAGGCATACGACCGGTTCAATGACCTGAACCCGGAAGAAATCGAGAGCATCGAAGTCGTGAAGGGCCCGGCTGCGGCCACCCTGTACGGCGCCGACGCCTCGGCCGGCGTGATCCAGATCATCACCAAGAAGGGCCGCACGGGCTCCAACTCGTTCCAGCAGACGCTGCGTTTCGAGCAGGGCCAGTCCAGCGTGGATCACGTCACCATCCCCGACAACTTCGCCGCCTGCACGGCGTCCTCGGTGGCCACCACGAGCACCAACCCGCTCTGCCGCGGTCAGGCGGTGGGTACGCTGGTGTCGGACAACCCTCTCAACCGGGTGGGCGTGTTCCGCAAGGGTGACGAGCAGGTGTTCAACTACGGCATTCGTGGCGGTGGGCAGAACTACGGCTACGCGCTCTCGTACGGCTCGGACAACTCGACGGGCACGCTGCCCAACGAGGCGTTCAACCGCTACAACGTGCGCTCCAACGCCAACTACATCGCCAACCCGAAGCTGAACGTTGAGGCCAGCCTGGGTCTCGCGCAGACCAGCACCCGCCTGCCCGACAACGACAACAACGTCTTCGGCTGGCTCGGCGGCGGCTTGCTGGGCAGCCCGCTCACCCGCAGCGACGCGCCCAACCGCGACGCCACGCAGGACGGCTGGTACTCGCTGCGCAAGTACAACGCCATCAACTCCATCGATCGCGAGCTGCTCAGCAAGCGCGTGACGACAGCCGTGACGGCCAACTACTCGCCGACGGCGTGGTTCACCAACCGCTTCACGGGCGGCATGGACATCGCCAACGATCTGCAGACGAGCTTCTTCCCCCGCAATGACAGCCTCTGGTACGGTGGTCAGACCGACGGCGGCAGCAACACGCAGACGCATCGCACGGCCGAGCGCTACACGTTCGACTATCTCGGCAACATGAAGAAGCAGTGGGGCACGGCGTGGGAAACGAACCTCTCGTTCGGTCTCCAGGCCATCTCCACGCGCAATCAGAACGTGCAGGCCGTGGGTATCGGCTTCGTCACCAACGCCAACAACTCGGTGAACTCGGCCGCCACCACCACCGGCAGCAGCGGCTTCACCGAGCAGCGCCAGTACGGCTATCTCGGCCAGCTGCAGATCGGCAACCAGAACAAGCGCTTCCTCCAGGTGGGTGTGCGCATCGACCGCAACTCGTCGTTCGGTGACAACTCCCCCACCTTCGTGCTGCCCAAGATCGGTGGTTCCTGGGCCATCGGTGAAGAGGACTTCTTCCTTCCGCTGGCCAGCACCATCAACACGCTGCGCCTGCGCGCCGCGTGGGGCACCACGGGCCGCTCGCCGCAGCCGGGTGACGCCCTCCAGACCCTCGCGGCCGCGTCGTACAACATCACCGGGTCCACGGGTGCCGGTGCCGTGCTGGGCAACCCCGGCAACAGCAACCTGAAGCCCGAGCGTGGCACCGAGTTCGAGGCGGGCCTCGACGCCGGCTTCCTCGACAACCGCGTGTCCACCGAGCTGACCTACTTCCGGAAGCAGACGGACGACCTCATCATCGCCCGCCCCATTCCGCCGTCGCTCGGCTTCAACAACAACCCGCTCGCCAACCTCGGCTCGGTGCTCAACTCCGGTTGGGAGCTGGCCGTGAACGTGCAGGCCATCAACAGCAGCAACTTCCGCTGGGATGTCCGTGGTGCGGCCAACACGCTGCGCAACGAACTCCTCAGCCTTGGCGGCCAGTCGCCGTTTGCACTGGGCGGCGTGGGTCGTACGATCGTCGGTCAGCAGCTCGGCGTGATGGTGGCCAAGGTCGTGAAGGAAGTGGACCTGCAGAACGGCCGTGCGGTGGTGACGGATACGCTGGCGCCTGTCGGCAACCTGTTCCCGACGCTCGAGTGGAACCTCACCAACACCTTCACCATCGCGAAGAACTTCCGCGTCACAGCCATGATCGACGCCAAGAAGGACTTCACGGTGTACAACAACACGCGCTTCTTCCGTGAGACGCAGCTCGTGCGCTCGAACGTGCGCCTCGACACGACGATCCTGTCGCGTGAGGAGCGTATCCGTCGCTTCGGCCCGTTCGTGTCGGAAGCCACCGGCGCGGCCGTGACCATCAACGATGCACGCGCTGGCTTCATCGAAGAGGGTGATTTCATCCGCTTCCGTGAGCTCTCGGCCACCTACACGCTGCCGCAGTCGCTCACCACGCGCATTGCCAGCCGTTTCCAGAGCGCCTCGGTCACCTTCGCCATGCAGAACGTGAAGCTGTGGACCAACTTCTCGGGCTTTGATCCGGAAGTGAACGCGCAGACGGGTGCGTTCTCGCGCGAGGACTTCCTCACGGCGCCGATCCCGCGTCGCGCGGTCGTCCGTCTCAACCTTACCTTCTGAACCGCGAGCCATCATGCATAAGATCGCCCGCGCGGTTACGCGCACCACGGCGGGAGCCCTGCTGGTCATGGGCGCCGCCGCCTGCGGTGACGAATTCGTCACCGTCACCAACCCCAACCTCATCGACGCGTCCACGGTGGATCCGACGGCCAGCGGCAACACGCTCGCCCTGTCGGCCCAACAGAACTATGTGGACATGATCGGTGTGCTGGCCATGTACGGCGCCTGGTTCTCGGAGGAGGCGAACGTGTCCGACACGTTCCCCACCCGTAACGAGTTCGGCTTCCGCAACATCACGCCACTCAACGGTTCGCTCAACACCGAAGTCTGGGGCCCGCTCTCGCGTGCCATTGCCTCGGCCAAGCTGGTGCTGGATCTCAGCCTGCCGGAACCCGAGCGCAATATCTCGGTGGCGCGTGCGGCCACGTTCCGTGGCTTCTCCATCCTGCAGATGGCGTCGGACTTCTGCACCGGCACCTTCTCGGGTGGTCCGGAGCTGACCACGGCGCAGATGCTGGACTCGGCCATCTTCTGGTTCGACCGCGCCAACACGGTGGGTCGCGCCAATGGTTCGGCTGAAGCCGTTGAACTGGCGAACGCGTCGCTGGTCGGACGTGCCCGTGCCAAGCTGCAGAAGGGTGACAACAGCGGCGCCGCCGCTGACGCCGCCCTGGTGCCGGCCGGCTTCGTGTCCAACATGCGTTATACGGACGACCTCGCCAACCGCGGCCGCCTCAGCAACGACCTCTGGTCGTTCTCCTTCACGCGTGGTTCCATCAGCGTCGCGCCCTGGTACCGCCAGGGTGATCCGCGGGTGACCTACCGCGTGCAGGGTGGCACGCCGCCGGCCACGGCGGCACCGCAGGACGCGGTGCCGGGTGGCTTCCACCAGCAGACCAAGTTCCCGGCCTTCGATTCGCCGATTCGTCTCGCTTCCAAGCTGGAAGCGGACTACATCGCGGCCGAAGCCTCGGGCAACGTGCAGACCCAGCTGGCTCTCATCAACGCGCGTCGCGCTGCCAACGGCCGTCCGGCCTACAGCGG
This sequence comes from Gemmatimonas sp. UBA7669, assembly GCF_002483225.1. Taxonomy (NCBI): domain Bacteria; kingdom Pseudomonadati; phylum Gemmatimonadota; class Gemmatimonadia; order Gemmatimonadales; family Gemmatimonadaceae; genus Gemmatimonas; species Gemmatimonas sp. UBA7669. Next base: position 71,433 of record NZ_DLHL01000004.1, read on the forward strand.
CCCGTCCGATGCGGTGAGCGTCAAGACGGAGCTGTTCAACCAGCGCGCGCTCGAGTTCTACCTCGAAGGCAAGCGTGTGGCGGACATGCGTCGGTCGCCGGCCTCGGTGGCGGGCACGATTACGGCGGCCGGTCAGCCGTACTTCAAGCCCGGCTACGGGAACGTGGGTAACGACACCTGCTACCCCATTCCGTTCGCCGAGCGCGACAACAACGACAACCTGCGCGGCAACTGATCCTTCCAGGGCCGGTTGTCAGACCAACGGGGAGGAGCTTCCGCTCCTCCCCGTTTGGTTTTCGCGCCGAGCCAATAGCGTAACACCATATTGACACCATATGGTGTAATCGAATGTTGACAGCAGTGCTCGCAGGCCGCACCTTGAAGACGAGGGAGATGCGCCTTCGGTCGCCTCTGCCCACATTGCGTCAGGGGCTGCCAGACTCCCCGCCACGTCAGGAACCCATAACGCCGTTTTGCGTTGATTTCGGGTAACATGCCGTCGCGAAGCCCTGCAGGGAACCTCCATCCCTCGTGCCCCTTGCCCCACCACGCCCTGATGCGCTGTTCGACCCCGCGGCCCCACCACGCATGATCCGCCCGAGCCTTCAGTCATCTGGCCCATTGCACGACGGCCAGCCAGGCCCGGCGCGTGTCAATCCCGCGTTGGCAGTGGCTGGTGCCACTGACGGTGCCGTAGACGCCGCCGAGTGCGCGCGGATAACGGCCGCTCACGCGCGGACCTTCTCGCTGGCCAGCAAGCTGCTGCCGGAGCACAAGCGCCGCGCCGCCTACGCCCTGTATGCGTTCTGCCGTGTAGCGGACGATCTCGTCGACCACGCCGACGGCGGCAACGTGACGGCCCTGCGCGATCAGTTGGACGACTATCGCACCGCTCTGGAGGACGCCCTCGCCGGCCGCCCCAGTGGCCCCATCTTCCGTGAGCTGGCCTGGGTCTCCCGTACGTATGGGGTGTCCCCCGCCCCGCTCTTCGAACTGCTCGACGGTGTGGCGCGCGATCTGGTTGCGCAGCGCTACGAGACCTGGGCCGAGCTCGAACAGTACTGCGAGGGTGTGGCAAGTTCCGTCGGCGAGATGTGCACCTACGTGTTCGGTGTGCCCGCTGGCCCGGCCATGCGTGAGCAGGCCATTCGCTATGCACGCACGCTGGGCACCGCCATGCAGCTCACCAACATTCTGCGGGATGTGGGCGAGGACGCGCAGCGCGGGCGGGTTTATCTGCCGGCCGAGGACATGGCGCGGTTTGGTCTTCGCCCGGACGACGTGCTGGAACGTGGCGTGTCGCTTGCGCTCGACCCGGCCTGGGCGCAGCTCATGGCCTTCGAGGTAAGCCGCGCGCGCGCGCTCTACGAAGCGGCCATGCCCGGTATCGCGCTGCTGGACGTTGATGCGCAGCGCTGCGCCGCCGCCTGTGCGGTGGGCTACGCCGGCATTCTGCGCGCCATCGAAGCGCAGCACTACGACACGCTCAGCACCCGTGCGCGTCTCGGTCGTATGGCGCGCCTCGGCATCCTGTGGAACGCGTGGCGCTATCGGGCGCCGTCGCCTGACTTCTCTGCGCTGGGTCACGGCCCCCGAGTTTCCTGGGAGCCCAACGCCGCATCGGCCCGCATCAGTGCGGGCCGAACGGACGCCCGCGTGCGCCTGGCCTGATTTCAACGGGTCGATACCGACCCGAGGACGGTTCTTTCATGTCACCTGCTCCTTCGACCGAAGCGGAACGCTCGCCCCTACTGCGGCTGTCGTCGTTCACGCTGTTGTGGCACGCGGTGGCCAGCGTGTTTTCCGCGTTCGCCTTTGCGACCTTTCTGCGCCCGCCGTTTCCGGAATGGCTGCAGACGCCGCAGAACCAGAAGGCCATGGCCATCGGTTTCACCTATGGTGGCGCCATCACGGTCACGCTTGGTGCCGTGGCTGGCCTCGCCTTCCTGGCCTGGGCCATTGGCACGCGCAAGGCACTCATCACCTTTGCCATCGCGTTCCTGCTGGCCTTCGCGTCGGAGTATGCCGGCACGCGCTGGGATTATCCCTTCGGCGCCTACGAATACTCGAGTCAACTCGGGTACAAGATCGGCGGACGGGTGCCGTTCAACATCCCGACCTCGTGGTTCTACATGCTGGTGGCGTCACTGGCCATCTGTGCGCGAATCCTGCCGGCCAAGGACGATCGCACGTCCAAGTGGTGGTGGGCCTTTGTGGGTGGCGTCGTGCTCACGCTGTGGGACGTGTCGATGGACCCGGCCATGGTGAAGACCAACCACTGGTTCTGGGAGATGGGCACGCTCGCCGATCGGCATCCCTTCGTGCGATTCATTGGTGCGCCGATTTTCTACGGCATGCCACTCACCAACTGGCTGGGCTGGCTGCTGACCGGCATTCTGGTGGCGCGCGCCATGCTGGCCGTGGTGCCACCGTCCGTGTGGGCGGCCAAGGTGGCCCCGCACCGCCTGCCCTTTGTGCTCTACGGCGTGAATGGGCTCCTGCCCATCGCCATCTGCCTGCGCTGGGACATGGTGCCGGCCGGTATCCTGGGCTTTATCGCCATGGCGGTGCCGCTCTGGGCCGCGCTGCGTCAGGCGCCTGGTCTCGAACGCCAGGTGAGCCCGGGCAGCGTGCCGCTGCCTTCAAGCCGCTGAGCACGCCGCGCGCTGTCACGATATCACCTGACCGCTGACCATGTTGGAACGACTCTCGGCGGTGTTCGATTCTGATCTATTGTTGGTCGGCATCCTCGTGCTCATTGTCATCGAGGCGGTGGTGCTGATTGGCTGGCAGCGACGATCTGGTGCTCGTCAGGTGACGCCCCACACCGCCGGCGTGCTCCCGCTGCTAACGTTCCTTGGGGCCGGAGGCTCACTGGTGGTGGCGATGATTTTTCATCGTCGCCCTGAGCCGGCCCCCGAGGGCTTCGCCGTCGCCATGTTGTGCGCGCTGGTGATCCACCTCTGGCACCTCGCCGTCCTGCTGCGTCGTTGAGCGTTACCCGCTCGGCGCGTGGCGGACCACGATTCCTCTTCGTCGGTCGTTCATGCGCATCGTTGTCATAGGAAGCGGGTTCGGTGGTCTGGCCGCAGCCATTCGCCTGCAGGCCCAGGGCCACGACGTCACCATCGTCGAGAAGCTCGACAAGCCGGGCGGTCGCGCCTACGTGTTCGAGCAGGACGGCTTCACCTTCGATGCCGGCCCGACCATCATCACGGCGCCCTGGGTGCTGGATGAGCTCTTCGCACTGACCGGGCGGAAGACGGCGGACTACATCCAGCTCAAACTCCTCGATCCGTTCTACAACATCCGCTTCGAGGATGGCACGGTTTTCCATTACAACGGCGACCGTGAGAATCTGCTGCGGCAGGTGGAGGAGTTCTCTCCGGCCGACCGTGCGGGCTACGAGCGCTTCCGCGAGAAGTCGTGGGAGATCTTCAATGTCGGCATGCCCCTCATCGACAAGCCGTTCCTGACCTTCGGCTCGATGGTGAAGGTGCTGCCCGAACTCATTCGCACGCGCGCCGACAAGTCGGTGGCGGCGATGGCCAACACCTACCTGCGCGATGAGCGCTTGCGTCAGGTGTTCTCGTTTCATCCGCTGCTGGTGGGCGGCAATCCGTACGCCGCCAGCTCGATGTACGCGCTCATCCACAAGCTCGAGCAGCAGTGGGGTGTGCTCTTTGCCATGGGCGGCACCGGTGCACTCGTGCGCGCCCTCGTGCAGGCCTTCGAGGATCTCGGCGGCCGCATCCGTCTTTCCAGCGAAGTGGCGGAAATCGAAGTGAGCGACGCCCGACGCACCACCGGCGTGCGGCTCAAGAATGGCGAGCGTTTGGCTGCGGATGCGGTGGTGTGCAACGGCGATCTGGTGCAGGCCTATCGCACTCTCGTTGCGCCCGACAAGCGTCCCAAGGTGAGCAACCGGCGCGTGGAGAAGCTCAAGCACTCCATGAGCCTGTTTGTCATCTACTTCGGCACCAATCGCAAGTACGAGAACATCGCGCACCACGAGATTCTCATGGGCCCGCGCTACCGCGAGCTGCTCGAAGACATCTTTGAGCGCAAGATCGTGGCCGATGACTTCTCGCTGTATCTGCACCGGCCCACGGCCACCGATCCAACACTGGCGCCGCCGGGCCATGACTGCTGGTATGTGCTCTCGCCGGTGCCGCACCTTGGCAGCGGCACCGACTGGGAGACCATGGCGCCGCGGTACCGCGATCGCATCATGGCCTACCTCGAAGAGCGCTACCTGCCCGATCTTTCGCGTCACATCGTGACGGAACGTCGTGTCGATCCGCGCTACTTCGAGCACACGCTGAACAGCTACATGGGCAGTGCGTTTGGTCCCGAGCCAGTGCTCACACAGTCGGCGTGGTTCCGTCCGCACAACCGCTCGCCCGACATTCCCAACCTCTACTTCTGTGGCGCCGGCACCCATCCGGGCGCGGGCCTGCCGGGCGTGATCGCGTCGGGCAAGATCGTGGCTGATCTCATCGGCACCGCACCACGCAAGGATGCGGCGCGCAGTGACGCCGCGCGTCCCGTCGCGCCACGCGCCACAGCCAAGGTGTAGACACATCACCGTCGCCTCGCGGGGCATCCCGCGGGGCTTCTGAAGGCCTTCCCCGCCCCACTAGATTTTCCGGGATGAACATTTCCATTACCCCGACCGAAACCGCCGGGGTATCCCGGCGTCTGCAGATCACGGTGCCGGCTGATACCGTGGCATCGTACGAGGACCAGGCGGCGCGCAAGTACGCGACGCAGGTTCGCATCCCGGGCTTCCGCCCGGGCAAGGCGCCGCCATCGATGGTGCGCAAGAAGTTTCCCGAGGCCGTGCGCCAGGAAGCCATCGAGCTCGTCATCAACGAGGCATTCCGCGAAGCCATCGACCGCGAGGGCCTCAAGTTGGCCGCGCAGCCGCATGTGCACCACCTCAAGGCCGAGCCCGGCCAGCCGCTGGAGTTTGAGCTGCATTGCGAGGTGCGTCCGGAGCTGACGCTCGAGAAGCTCGACGGCTTCACGCTCAACCGCACCGAGACGGTTGTCACCGACACGCTCGTGGAAGAGCAGATCGAGCGCATCCGTGAGCAGAAGGCCGAGTGGGCGCCGGTTGAAGAGAAGCCCGCCCCGGGTGACATGGTGACGGTGTTGCTGTCCACCGCAGAAGCCGACGGTTCCCTGCCCGAGGGCAAGGAGTACCGCATCGTGCTCGGCGGCGGTCAGGCCATTGCCGGCATCGAAGAGCTCGTCATGGAGACCGCCCCCGGCGGCACCACCGAGCGTTCGGTACGCTGGCCCGACGACTTCCCCGATGAGTCGCAGCGCGGCGTGAGCAAGCTCGTGCGCGTCACGCTCACGGACGTCAAGCGCAAGGCCCTGCCGGCGCTCGACGACGCCTTTGCGCGTGAGGTCGGCGATTTCGACACCATCGATGCGCTGCGTGAAGCCGTGCGCAAGGATATGGGTGATCACGCGCGTCGTGAGGCCGACTCCGATGTCCGCGGCCAGCTCATCCAGCAAATTGCCGAAGCCAACCCGTTCGACGTGCCCAAGGCCTGGGTCATGCAGCTCGTGGACGGCTACATGCAGATGTACGGCGTACCCGACAACCAGAAGCAGAACTTCGCCAAGGAATTCATGCCGATGGCGGAGAACCAGGTGCGTCGTGATCTCATCATCGACACCATCGCCGAGCGTGAGTCGCTGACGGCCAGTGCGGCCGATGTGGACGCACGCGTCGAGGAGCTCGCCAAGGCCCGGAACGCTGATCCCGGCCAGGTGTACGCGCAGCTCCAGAAGCAGGGCCGTCTCCAGGAGATCGAGCGCGAGCTCACCGAGGAGCGCGTCTTCGCCTGGTTGTTCGAGAAGAACCCCGTGTCGGCGGCGTAAGCCCCGACCCCGCAGTCACCCGTACCGGAGAAGGCAGCATGGCATCGATTTACATGCCGTACATCATCGAGCGCTCGAGCCGAGGGGAGCGGACGTACGACATCTTCTCGCGCCTCCTGATGGACCGCATCATCTTCCTCGGTTCGCCGATCAACGATGACGTGGCCAACATCATCATCGCGCAGATGTTGTTCCTCGAGGCGGACAACCCGGAAAAGCCCATCCACCTGTACATCAACTCGCCGGGTGGCTCGGTTTCGGCCGGTCTGGCCATGTACGACACCATGCAGTTCATCAAGGCGCCCGTGCACACCACGTGCATGGGTATGGCGGCGTCCATGGGCGCCTTCCTGCTCTGCGCCGGCGCTGCCGGCCATCGCAGCGCCCTGCCGCACAGCCGCATCATGATCCACCAGCCGTCGCAGAACGGTGGCGGTGGTTCGGCGTCGGACATCGAGATTCAGGCGCGCGAGATCCTGTATCTCCGCAGCAAGATGAACGAACTCATGTCCAAGCATTCGGGTCGTCCCATCGAGCAGATCGAGCGTGACACCGATCGCGATCGTTTCATGAGCGCCGACGACGCCAAGGTGTACGGCCTTGTGGACAACGTCATCCAGCATCAGGCGGAACTGGTCCCGCGCTGATTTTGGCGTGCAACGCAGGGATTGAACGGCAGGTCGGAAACACTCCGGCCTGCCGTTTTTTTTCGGCTGATGCTGGTTCGCGATGGGTTCCGTCAAACGGCGCGCGTTCACGTTGCTCCTCTGCGAACTCTGCGACCTCCGTTTCTCTGCGTGAGCTGTTTGCGAACTCTCGAATGCAGCGAGTGCCAGTGCTGCGGCCGGACCGTCAACAACTCACGCAGAGGAAAAGTGGGCGCAGAGCTCGCAGAGAACCGCAGTCGTGGTCTAACTGCCTTGACGCGGATTTCGCGGATGTGGCGGAAACAACACGGATTGAACGGCAGTCAGGAAACGACCGACCCTGTATTCCTCCTCTGCGCCCTCTGCGCCCTCCACTTCACTGCGTGAGCTGTTCGCGATTCTGCAGTGGCAGCGAGTGTCGGTCCGAGGCCTTTTTTCTGGGCCCCTGCGCTGCGTCAGGGTGTATTGGCGCGCTCACGTACCCGCACACGTATTTCCGCGGCAGGCCGCGTGGTGAGTCGCGCATAGGGACGCACACTCCCGGGATCCAGCGCTTCGAAATCGAAACGCCGCGCGAGACGCGCAATGATCAGCGCCGTCTCGATGGTGGCAAAGGCCGCGCCCACGCAGATGCGCGGCCCCGCACCGAAGGGGAGATAGCTCCCCGGCACCTGCTTGGACTCACGCTCCGGCAGAAACCGATCGGGGTCGAAACGATCCGGGTTCTCCCACAGCTTCGCGTGCCGGTGCATGCTCCAGGGCGCGATCATGAGCATGGTGCCACGCTTTACGTGTCGTCCGCCAATTTCGGTATCCTTGCCGGCCACCCGCGGCAGGAAGGTGATGGGCGGATAGAGCCGCAGCACCTCGCGGAAGAAGTTGCGTACGAAGGGCAGCCGCTTGGTGTGTTCCAGCAGCACGGGCCCGTCGCCCACCACCTGCGCCACCTCCGCGCGGATGCGCTCCACCACGTCGGGGCGCTGCGCAAGAATGAAAAAGGCCCAGGTGAGTGAACTGGCCGTGGTTTCGTGCCCCGCCAGAAAGAACACACCCAACTGATCGATGAGCCCTTCACGATCGAAGGGCTGCCCGGTGTCGGCGTCCTTCGCCTCGAGAATGGCACCCGCGATGTCATCGTACTCCGGATGCTGCAGCCGTGCGTCGAGCATGGCACCGAGATGCAGGCGAATGCGCGCGCAGGCCTGACGCACCGGTTCCGGTTGTGTGCTGGGCGACCAGGGCTTGTCCCACAGGAGCCGCTTGATGTCGATGGAGCCGACCTGCCGCTCGAAGCGCATGAAGTCGTCGAACACGTCCTGCGACGTATCCCCCGACAGCGGCACGGAGAAGATCGTCCGCGTGATCACGTCGGCCGTGAGATGACTCATGGCCGCGTCCAGCGAGAACGTTTCCCGTGCGGCGGCCTGTCGCCCGAGATGGGCCTCATAGTCATCCACCGCGGCGGCCATGAAGTCGAACGCGCGGTTGATGCGCATGTGCGAGAACGCCGGGTCCACCATGCGCCGCTGCCGACGCCAGGTATCGCCGCTGGTCACGAACATGGAGTTGCCCACGAGGTCCTCGAGGGCCTCCACGAAGAGGTCGTTTTTGGGGAAGCTGTCGTGGTCAGCGAGAATGCGCGCCACCCAGGCGGGATCGTTCACCAGGAGAATGCCGCGCCGCGTGTACCCCAGCGGTGTGATCATCTCGCGATAGGCGAGGTCCGGCAGGAGACTCAGCAGGTCCTTTTCGCGTCGCCACATGAGGCGCAGCAGCGACGGCACCGGCGGCCGTGGCACCGGAGCCGGCGGGCGCCACAACACGGCGGCGCTGGGGCCGCCCGTCTCGGCAGCCTCCGCGGCGACGGAACCCGTCACGACGGAACCCGTCACGACGGAACCCGTCACGAAGGCCGTGCGGCCACGCGCGCCGCACGCAGACTGAGGCGAATGCGCGTCTGGTGATAGATGATCATGGCCAGTCCAACCGTGAGCGGAATGGCCCACATGCGCGGGTTGAGGGCCTGGCCCGGGTTGAAGCGCACGAAACCGAAGGCCATGAAGGCCGTGTACACCGAAATGCCGGACCCCACGATGGCTTTCACGTGCTCCAGCTGATAAGCCAGCCGACCGGGCTGGTCTGTGTAAATGAAGCGCAGGTTGGTGAGCCCCGAAGCCACACCGACGACGGCAAAGGCCATCATGAGTCCTTCGCCGATCTGCCAGCCCCGCATGGCGCAGGCGATGGCGGCTACGATGGTGAGCCCGTTGAGCGCCAGATTGAACGGGTGCCGGTTGGCGAGGTGATTGCGCTTGTTGCGCACCGACACCACACCGTGCCACACGAGCTGGATGGTGAGAATGGCCAGATACAGCATCATCCAGCCGAAAATGCCCTGAATACGCTCAGCCGACCAATTCAGCGCCACCTGGCGGGGGTGGGTGGTGATGGGATCGACCATGGTAGTGATGGCCATTCCCACCGCCATCGTGGCCGTAATCAGCATGAGGCGGGCAAACCAGGTGCCGATACGGCGGTGCCAGGTGCCGCCCTTGCGATTGAGTGCGGGGATCCAGAACAGCACCAGACCGACCGCGCCGGTGGTGATGTGCACGAACAAGAACCCTTCAAACGGCCACATGCGCACCACCGGTACCAATGGCGGGAGTCGGGTGTATAAACGGTGGACGATCCGCCTGCAGCACCCGACGAGATGCGCCAAGGTCGCACCTGGCGGGCCGTCGCGCTACAGGACCGGTGAGACCTAGCGGCGAGTACGGAAATGGCGGGCAGCGACCGACACTTTCTGTGGGGGCTGTTCGCTTGACCCTGCACCGCCCTCCGGGTTAACTCTAGCAGTTGCGTGAGGTGTCCCGATTCGTCCCCAGCCGGCACGATGATGGATCCTCGGCCGCCCCTTGTACCGGAACGTTATGTCCCACGACAAGCACCTGCGCTGCTCCTTCTGCGGCAAGTCCAAGGACGCCGTCCGGAAGTTCATTTCGGGCCCCTCGGTCTACATCTGCAACGAGTGCATCGCCCTCTGCAACGAAATTCTTGCAGAGGACGAGGAGCGCGAGGTTGCCGAATCCATCACGCAGGTCCCCACGCCGCGTGAAATCAAGAACATCCTCGATCAGTATGTGATCGGGCAGGACCAGGCCAAGAAGGCGCTCTCGGTGGCGGTGTACAACCACTACAAGCGCATCAATGCGGCCGGCTCGGCCCGCGAGGACGACGTCGAGCTCGACAAGTCCAACATCCTGCTCATCGGGCCCACGGGTACGGGCAAGACGCTGCTCGCCCAGACGCTGGCCCGCATTCTCGATGTGCCGTTCACCATTGCCGACGCCACCACGCTCACCGAAGCGGGGTATGTGGGCGAAGACGTGGAGAACATTCTGGTGCGGCTGCTGCAGGCCGGTGACTTCAATGTCGCCGAGTGCGAGCGCGGCATCGTGTACATCGACGAAATCGACAAGATCGCGCGCAAGTCGGAGAATCCGAGCATCACGCGCGACGTGTCGGGCGAAGGCGTGCAGCAGGCCCTGCTCAAGATTCTCGAGGGCACGGTGGCCAGCGTGCCGCCGCAGGGTGGCCGCAAGCATCCGCAGCAGGAATACATCCAGATCAACACCAAGGACATCCTGTTCATCTGCGGCGGTGCCTTCGACGGCCTCGAGAAGATCATCGAGTCGCGTACGGGCCGTCGGCAGTTGGGCTTCGATGCGCGGAAGGGTGACGCAGCCACCGACAGCAAGGTGGTGGCGCTCAAGCAGACGACGCCCAAGACCCCCTTTGCCGAAGTCGAGCCGGATGACCTGCTGCGCTTCGGCATCATTCCGGAACTGGTGGGCCGTCTGCCCGTCTGTGTGCCACTCGAGGCACTCGACGAGGAGGCGCTGGTCTCCATTCTCAAGGAACCCAAGAACGCCCTCACCAAGCAGTACACCCGCCTCTTCGACCTCGAAGAGGTGAAGATCACCTTCGAGGACAGCGCGCTGCGTGCCGTGGCCCAGAAGGCCCTCAAGCGTGGCACGGGTGCGCGCGGCCTGCGCGCCATTCTCGAAGAAACCTTGCTCGATACCATGTTCGAACTGCCTACCCGCGATGATGTCGTGGAGGTGCGGGTCACCGAAGCTGCCGTGCAGCACGGCGGACCGCCGCTCCTCGAGATCGCGCCCAAGCGGCAGAAGAAGGAAGCCTGACGACGAAACGCCCCTCGAGGACCGGCAGCCCCAGGTTGCCGGTCCTTCCGCTTCGCGACGTGGTGTTGTTCCCCCACGTTGCCATGCCACTGCTCATTGGCCGCGAGGCCTCGGTGGCCGCCGTCGATGCTGCACTCGACAGCGACCGTGAACTGCTGCTGGTGGCCCAGCGCAGCGCCGACATCAACGTGCCCGCCCCGGCCGACCTGTATCGTGTCGGCGTGCGCGCGCGCGTCCAGCAAGTCACGCGCGGCACCAATGGCACCACCAAGATTCTGGTGGACGCCATCGAACGCGTGCGCCTGGTACGTCCCACCGTGGCCAAGGCCACGGTGATGCATGGCCCGCGCCTGGTGGCAAACTATGAGTCGATGCCGTTTGGCCGCGCCGCAAAGTCAGCCACCACATTGGGCTCAACGTCGGACGCGGTCGATACCACGCGCGCCCGGGTGCGGCACGCGCTCAACCTGTTCGAGGAGTACACGGCGCTGCAGCGTCGCCTGCCTCCCGAGATCGTCGGGGTACTGCAGGCCATCGAGCAGGAAGACCGCATGGCCTTCGGCATCGCCGCGCATCTGCACGTGCCCGTGGAGCAGCGCCAGGCGCTTCTGGCCGCAGAATCGCTGGACGACCTGGCCACGCAGTTGGTGAACCTGCTCGCGGCCGAACTCGAACTGCTCAAGCTCGAGCGCCGCATCGACGAACAGGTGCGCGGGTCGCTGTTCCAGAACCAGCGGGACTTCTTCCTGCAGGAGCAGCTGCGCGCCATTCATCGCGAGCTGGGCCAGGAAGACGGCGACGAATTCGAGGATCTCGCGCAGCAGATCGCCTCGCGCGGGCTGCCGGAGGCGGTGGCCGCGCGCGCGCAGCGCGAACTGCGTCGGCTCAAGCGCAGCGCGCCCACCTCACCTGACGCGGCGGTTTCGCGCGGCTGGCTGGACTGGGTGCTGGCCCTGCCCTGGTCGCAGCGCACCACCGACACCACCGATCTCGATGTGGCCCGTGCCTCGCTCGAGGGCGATCACTACGGCCTCGAGGAGATCAAGGAACGCATCCTCGACCACATCGCGGTGTTGGCGCGGGTTGGGCATCTGCCCGGCCCCATTCTCTGTCTCGTCGGGCCGCCCGGCGTGGGCAAGACCTCGCTGGGGCGCTCCATTGCCTCGGCGCTTGGTCGCAAGTTCGTGCGCATGGCACTGGGTGGCGTGCGCGATGAAGCGGAAATCCGCGGACATCGCCGCACCTACATTGGCGCGCTCCCGGGGCGCATCCTCCAGGCCATGCGCCGCGCGGAGTCGGTCAACCCGGTCATTCTGCTGGACGAGATCGACAAGCTCGGCAGCGACTATCGCGGCGACCCGGCCGCGGCCCTGCTGGAAGTGCTCGATCCGGAGCAGAACGCCGCGTTCAACGACCACTACCTCGAGGTGGACTACAACCTCTCGCAGGTCCTGTTCGTGACGACGGCCAATTCGCTGGCCGGCATCCCGGAAGCGCTGCGTGATCGCATGGAGATCATTCGCCTGCCGGGGTACCTCGAGCCCGAGAAGCTGGCCATCGCTCGCCGCTTTCTCGTGCCCAAGCAACTCGCCCTGCACGGCGTGCCGGTTGAGCGCGTCGTCATCGACGATGTCGTGCTGCAGGCCATCATCCGCAGTTACACGCGTGAAGCCGGTGTGCGCGATCTCGAGCGTCGTCTGGCGCGTGTATCACGCAAGCTGGCCCGTCGCACCTGGGCCGACCACAGCACGGCGAAGGTCACAGTAACGGTGGACGAATTGCCGGCGTTGCTTGGCCCCGCTCCACACACGCCGGAAGAGCACAGCCTGACCGATCAGGTGGGGGTGGCCTCCGGATTGGCCTACACCGCCACCGGCGGCGAGCTGCTGGAAATCGAGGTCAGCGTGGTGCCGGGTCGTGGTCGCCTGCAACTCACCGGCACACTCGGCGACGTGCTCAAGGAATCGGCCGCCGCGGCGCTCAGCTACATCCGCGCACGCGCGTCGGCCCTCGGGCTTTCGCCGGACTTTCATCGCACACGGGACATTCACGTGCATCTGCCGGCCGGTGCCACGCCCAAGGATGGTCCGTCGGCCGGTATTGCGCTGGCCACGGCACTGGCCAGCGCGCTCACGGGCATTCCCGTGCGCGGCGACGTGGCCATGACCGGCGAGGTCACACTGCGTGGTCGGGTGCTGCCCATTGGTGGTGTGCGCGAGAAAGGCGTGGCGGCTCACCGCCATCTGCTGTCGCATGTCCTCATTCCGCAGGGCAACGCCAAGGACCTGGAAGAATTGCCGGCGAAAGTACGTGAAGGACTGACGTGGCACACGGTTCGCACCATGGACGAGGTGCTCGATCTCGCCTTGCGCACACCGCCTCGGGCCGCAGCAGCCGGCATAGGCGGCGCACGCAGCGAAGCGGCCGTGGTGATGGCCGACACAACGGTGGTAACATGAGTGAGCACGATCTGCACGACGACAACGTCCACGATGAAGACGCGATCGACGAACCGGTGGATGAGGTGACCACCACCCCGTCGGCCAATGATCCGCTGGTCATCCGTCATCTCGAGTACCTCGGCCCCATGGCCAGCGAGACCGGATGGCGCCCGGAAACGACGCTGCCGGAAGTGGCCTTCGTGGGACGCTCGAACGTGGGCAAGTCGTCGTTGCTCAATCGGCTCATGCGGCGCAAGGCGTTTGCGCGGGTGAGCAACACGCCCGGCCGCACACGCGAGATTCACTTCTTCGACGTGAATCGGCAGTTCATTCTTGCCGACCTGCCGGGCTACGGCTATGCGCGCATCAGCAAGGCGCGCAAGGCCGAGTGGCGTCCGCTCATCGAAGGCTTCCTGCGCCGCAGTGCCAACCTGCGCGGCGTGGTGCAACTGCTCGATGTGCGGCACGATCCGACCGGCGACGATCACATCATGCTGGACTTTCTCGCCGAGCTCGGGGTACCCACCATTGTGGCCGTGACCAAGGTGGATAAACTCTCTCGGGCGCAGGCGCAGGCGCGTGTTCACGTGCTTGCGCAGCACCTCGGACTTGATGTCGATCAGATCGTGCCGTTCAGCGCCCGTACCGGAGAGGGGCGCGACGAACTGGCGCGTGCGCTGCAGGACCTGCTCGCTCTTCCTGACTGGAGGACCTCGCCGTGACCCTTCGCTCTGCTGTGATGCGCTGGCCCCGTATGCTGGGCCTCGGTCTGTTGCCCGCGGTGCTCATGGCCTGTGCCTCCGCCGGCCCCATGGTGGCGCAGGGCGCGCCGCCGGCAGGCGCCGCGCGGCCCACCGCACAGTTGCCGCTGCTGCCTGCCGACACGCTGGACCCCAACTGGTTGCCGGCTGGATTCGGCACGCTCCGGCAGGACGACATCGCCCTCAAGACCTCGCCGGCCAACGGCTTGCAGGTTCGCGCCATTCCGCTGGACGAGCGTCTCATCCGCCTGCTGTCACCCGATTCGTATCGGGCGCTGCGCGACATGCAGATCAGCAAGTCGGCGCAGCTGCTGGCCATCAAGGACCGCTACCGGCTGCCCGGCTACTCCGTGTGGTACGTGAGCTTCTTTGCGCTCGAGCAGGGCGAGACGCGCTTCTCGCCGCAGGAGTTCATCATCAGCAATACCGGCCGCGATTTCCGGCCACTCGATGTGGTGCCCCTCACACCCGGATTCGGTGAGTACCGTCTGCGTCAGCGGGATGTGCAGAGCGCGCTGTTCGTATTTGACGGGCAGATCGACGTGAACCAGCCCATTACTTCGCAGATGGAAAGCGTGTCGAGTGTGACGGACTGGTCGGCGGTGCTGCAGCGGGTGGAGCGGGAGCGGGCGTTGGTGCGGTCGCGGGCTTCGGGAGCCGCGAAGAAATAGGGGCGTAAGGGGAACTGCGTAAGGGGAACTGCGTAAGGGGAACTGCGTAAGGGGAACTGCGTAAGGGGAACTGCGTAAGGTGAACTGCGGGAAGGAACTGCAGGCGGTTCGGGCGTAAGGTGGACCGCGTAAGGTGAACTGCGGGAAGAAAGAGCGGGCGGTTCACTGCTAGATCAGCAGGACATCCTCGGCGTGGCCGGCGTCGCCGCTGCGCAGCAGCCACATCGCGTAACGCACCGCGTCGTGCTCGCGTGGCCATTGCAGCGTACGCGTGGCGCCCAGCGGCGTGCGCCACTGGTAGGCATCGTGCTCCGGTCCCAACTGCACCGCGGCGTCGGGTGGCACGATGGCGGCAAATACCACCGCCAGTTGCACTGTGTCCTGCCGGTGCAGATAGAACGGGTTCACGGTCAGGCTGTACAGGCGCTCCACGGGCAGCCCCGTTTCCTCCTGGACTTCGCGTCTCGCGGCTTCGGCGGGCCGTTCGCCGGCCTCGATGCTGCCATGCACCAGCTCCCAGGCCCCTGTGCAGCGCACCCCCGCCGCGCGGCGCAGGGTCAGCACGCGCCAGCGATCACGTGAACCGGCCGGTGCCGGGGCCAGCACCACCACATCCACCACGCGGGTCTCGTAACGCGTGCCGCGGTCCGGCACAGCGCCGGGGGCACTGAGTTCGTCGGTCATCAAGCAATGCTAGATCGTCGCTTGCCCCATGGCGAGCGGTCCGGCGAAGTTCCAATCATGTCTTCGTACGCCGAATTCCTCGCCCGCGCACAATCCTGCCGCAGCACCGGCGGCCTCGTGCCCGTGTGGCAGGATTGCCTGCTCGACCTCTGCACGCCCGTCTCTGCGTTCGCGCGGCTGCGGCGTGGCCCGTTTGCCTTTCTGCTCGAGTCGGCGGTCACCCGTGGTGAGGCCTGGTCGCGCTACACCTACCTGGGTACCGAGCCGCGGGGCGCGTGGCGCCTCAAGGACGGCGTCGTGGAAGACTGGACGGCCGAACAGGGGTGGCATGGCGCGCGCACGCCCACCGACCCCATTGCCGACTTGCGCGACCTCGTGCGCGACATGCGTCCGGTTGATGCGCCCGAACTGGGCACGCTCTGGAGCGGCGCGTTCGGATTCTTCGCGTACGACGTAGCGCGGCACATCGAGCGCCTGCCGAACGCCCCGCCGCGCGGCGTCGATGCCCCCGATGCCTGCTTCGTGTTCACCGATGCCCTCGTGGTCATCGACAACTGGTTGGGTCAGGCGCGGGTGATCGTGTCGGTCCCCGTGCCGGCCGAGGCCAGCACCGCGCAGTGCGAACGCCTGTTTGCACGGGCTCAGACCACCCTGCAGGACACGATCGCACGGCTGCAAGGGCCGGAGGTGCTGCCGCCCTTGCAGCTCGCCACAGACGCCGCGCCGGCCACGGGCACGGTGGCGTTCACGCGCGAGCGCTACATGGCTGCCGTGGAGCGCATCAAGGAGTACATCCTTTCGGGGGACGTGTTTCAGGCGCTGCTGGCGCGGCGGATGGAGGTGCCACTCGATTTTGATCCGACGACTCTCTACCGCACCCTGCGCGCCCTCAATCCCTCGCCGTACATGTTCCATCTGCAGCTCGACGGCCTCGAGCTCGTGGGCAGTTCGCCCGAGATGATGCTGCGGGTGGCCGATGGCCGCCTGACCGTGCGCCCCATTGCGGGCACGCGGCCACGCGGACGCACCCCAGAGGAAGACCGTGCGTTGTCGGCCGAACTGTTGGCCGACGAAAAGGAGCGCGCCGAACATGTCATGCTGGTGGATCTGGGCCGCAATGACGTGGGGCGGCTCGCCCAATTCGGCACGGTGGAGGTCACCGACCTCATGGTGGTGGAGAAGTACTCGCACGTTTTCCACATCGTCAGCCAGGTGGAAGGGCAATTGCCCGAAGGCGCGAGCGCACTCGACGCCTTCCGCGCCGTTTTCCCGGCGGGCACCATGACCGGTGCACCCAAGGTGCGGGCCATGGAGATCATCGACGAACTCGAACCCGAGCGCCGCGGTGCCTACGCGGGCGCGCTTGGTGTGATCGGTGCCGGTGACACACGCATGGACCTCGCCATCACCATTCGCACCTGCGTCATCGCAAACGGTGTGGCCTCGGTGCAGTCGGGTGCCGGCATCGTGCACGACTCGGTGCCGGAGAAGGAGTGGGAGGAGTGCGACAACAAGGCCCGCGCCATGCTCACGGCCATCGGTCGGGCTCGGCGCGCCGGCCCCTTGCCATCCGCCACGTAATCGGCGCAGCACGTGCCCCTGCTGCTCGTCTCCACGGCCGGTGATCGGCGCTTCTCCCTTTCGGGTCGCGCCTCACTCATTGTGGGCCGCGATCCGGTCTGCGACCTGCCGGTGCTGCATCCGGCCGTGTCGCGTCGCCATGCGGAGGTGCAGGCCGACGAAACGCAGGATGTGTTGTCCATTGTCGATCTCGCCTCCCGCAACGGCACCTGGATCAATGGCGCGCGCATCAGTCGTGCCATGGCCAGCGTCGGTGACACGGTGGCGTTTGGCACCGTGACCTTCACCGTGCAGCGTGCAGAGGTCGTACCGCTGCGGCCCACGCCGTCGCTGTCGAGTGTCGACCCCGGCAGCACCTTGCTGCGTGAGCGGCTGGTGCCCTCACGGGATCAGGCGCTGGCCGATGTGGCAGCCGCCACCGATCGGGCCACCGCGCGCCTCACCCAATTGGTGCAGATCGCGCAGCGTCTGGGCACCTTCGGTGAACTGGACGGTCTCCTCGACGCCATCGCCGCCGATCTCTTCGACACCTTCGACGCCGATCGCGTGGCCGTGCTGCTCACCGGCCCCTCCGGTGAACTCGACACACGCATTGCGCGGGATCGTCACGGCGCGATCGCGCGCCCCGTGCCGCGCGCCATTGCGCACGGTGTGGCCGAGCGGCAGGTGGCCCTGCTCACCAACGACGCCGGTACCGATGTCCGCACCGCTGGGGAGTCGGTCCTGCAGCAGGCCGTCAAGTCGGCCATGGCCGCGCCGCTGCTCGGCGAGGGACGCAGTACGCTGGGTGTGTTGTACGTGGACCATCTGCGTGACCGCGATGTCTTCAACGACGACGACCTGGCCTTTCTGGTGGCCTTCGCCGGTATTGCCGCGGCGGCCGTGGAGCGGGAGACAACGGCCGAGCAGTTGGTGCAGGCCGAGCGTGTGCGGGAAAACTTCGAGCGCTATTTCAGTCCCCAACTCGCGCAGCGCATTGCTGCGCACACGACCCGCGTGGTGCCGGGTGGTGAACGTCGCGATGTCGTGGTGCTCTTCAGCGACATCCGCGGCTTCACCGCCATTGCGGAAGCCATGCCGGCCACGCAGATGGCCGCGCAGCTCAACGAGTACTTCACCGCCATGGTGGACTGCGTGTTCCGCTATGGTGGTGCGCTCGACAAGTTCATCGGCGACGCCATCATGGCCTACTGGGGTGCCCCCGATGCCGACGACGACGCGCTGGCGCACGCCATCACCGCGGCCGAGGACATGCAGCGCCATCTCGCGTTGCTCAACGCGCGATGGAAACGCGAAGGACGTCCCACCTGGTCGGTGGGCATCGGCATTCATGCCGGCGACGCGTTTGTGGGCAACGTGGGATCGCCGCGTCGCCTCGAGTACACACTCATCGGCGACACGGTGAATGTGGCGAGCCGCCTCTGCAGTCTCGCGCCCGGTGGGGAGATTTTAGTCAGCGAGCATGTGGCGCTTGCGCTCGCCCCCATGGGACGTCAGGCGTCGAGCGCGCCGGAGCTGCGCTACGCGCGTCGCGATGGTGGGGACTGTGCGGCGTGGCGCCTGCATCCACCCGGTGGTGAGGACGCGCCGGCATGACGGCAGTGGCGACTGCCGCGGTCGGGCTGGTGCTGAAGCCGCCACCGGCCCCCGTACGCTGGTCTGGTGGTGATGTGCTGGCCCACGATGATGTGCGTGACGACCTGCTGGCCATACTGAGCGATCACGGCAGCGTGTACGACTGGGCCGCGCGCATGCCGCAGCCCCGTGCCCTGCGCGGCCGTGCACCGGTGTTCGTGGCTGCCCTCCCGCACAGCGGGCACACGATCGTGGTGCGCCACGCCTGGCATGGCGGACTGCTCGCGCCGCTCACCGGTGACCGTTTCCTGCGCCCCACACGCGCGCCGCGCGAAATGCAGATTGCAGCCGCCCTGCTCGCCTGTGGCATTCCCACGTCGGACATCTGCGGGGCCGTGCGCTACGCGGCCGGCGCTGGTCTTGTTCGAGTGGATGTGGTGAGCCGCTACCTCGAAGACAGCGTGGACCTGGGCACGGTGCTGGCAGGTCTCGCTCCCGTTTACCCACTTGAGCTGGCCCTGGCTGCCACGTCCACACTGCTGCGCCAACTCGCTCGGCGCGGCATTGTGCACCCCGACCTCAACGTGAAGAACATTCTGCTGCGTCCGATGTCTGGTCCGACGTCGCCTGCAGCCACGCTCGAGGCGCTGGTCATCGACGTGGACGTGTTGGTGTGGGATGCCGCGTGGGTTGGTGAGGTAGCCATGCAACGCAACGTCGCGCGTCTCCTCCGCTCGATGCGCAAATGGCGCAGGCAGTACAGCTGCGATATTTCCGACGACACGATGGCGGCGTTCGCGGCCGCCTCACATACCCAACTGCGGCCAACCTCGTGATGCCACCGGCCACCACGCCCCCACTGCCCGCGACGCTGCAATTCAATCGAATTGGCATCGTCATGATGAGTGCCGTTGGCGATGCCGTGCACGTGATGCCCATCATTCACGCGCTCAAGCGGCACCAGCCCTTGTCGCGCATCACCTGGGTGCTGCAGCCCGGACCGGCCACGCTCGTGCGCGGTCATCCGCTGGTGGACGACATCGTGCTCTTCGATCGCAGCAAAGGGTGGCGCGGTTTCCTGGAAACACGCGCCGCACTCGCCGAGCGACCGTTTGATCTGGTGCTCGGACTGCAGGTGTACTTCAAGGCGGGACTCATCACGGGCTTCACGCACGCACCCATCAAACTGGGCTTCGACCGGGCGCGCGCACGTGATGCCAACTGGTTGTTCACCACGCACCGCATTGCCCCGCACCCCGGGCAGCATGTGCAGGATCAGTACTTCGAGTTTCTCACGGCGCTTGGGGTGCCACACGGTGCGGCGCTGGGTGATCCGCAATGGACACTCGGCCCGTGGAACGACGAAGAGCGTCGGTGGCAGCGCGAGTTTCTTGCGCAGTTCGACCGACCCATCGCGCCAATCGTGGTGGCCACCAGCAAGGCGGCCAAGGACTGGCTGCCAGAGCGCTGGGCCGAGGTCTGTCATGTGCTCTGGGACGAATACGGCCTGCAACCTGTGTTGGTGGGTGGTCGTTCACCACGCGAGCTCGCGGCAGAAGCCATCATTCTCGAGCGCGCGCCCATGGCGCATTCGGCACTGGGCAGCGGTCTGCGTCGACTCGCAGCCGTGCTGGATGGCGCGGCCGTCGCTCTTTCGCCCGACACGGGGCCGCTGCACTTGGCTATTGCGCTTCGCACGCCGGTCATCTCGCTGATTGGCTACACCAACCCCAAGCGCGTCGGGCCGTACGACTTTGCGCAGGACCTCATGATTGACGCGTACGGTGACCCGGGTGAGGACTATCCGCTCGACATGACGTACCGGGAGAATCGACTGCCGCACATCACGGTGGACGATGTGCGGGAGCGGCTCGCGCGGTGGAAGGCGGTGTACGCGGAGCGGCGGCTGTCGGACTTGGCGACGCGATTCGGCTGATTCAGGTGTGTTTGCGGCGAGATCGGTGAACTGAAGGTGTGAGGATCAGA
>NZ_DLHL01000005.1 GCF_002483225.1 Gemmatimonas sp. UBA7669
CAGCTTTTTCAGCATCCTGCTAACGGACCCTCAACTGGGCTCCGATCGCCAACATGTCTCGCTCAACACCCTGACTCCGAGGTACGACAGTAATGCGCGACCAGATACCGAACGCTACCTTTGCATCTGATCGATCCAGTATGTCGAGCCTCAATTGAGTGCCTCTCGCGAACACCTTTTCGTTTCGGTAGAACGCCGGGCCCACACCGAGCCGAAGTTCAATCTGTCCGGCATTAACGGCGGTGCCGACCAAGGCGTTCAGTCCTGCGGTACCGCCATTTCTTGCGCAATCGCCGTTGGGGAGTATGAGACACCGCGAATGTCCTGATACCAAAGTCCCTCCCGCGCCAAGCACAGCGGACCACCGAGGCCTTTTGAGTACCGGAACAGAGTAACTGGCGTCCATTGCAGGACCCTGCGCATCTCGAAACGTATCTCCTCTCGTATCATGCCATCCAATTCCAAGTACAAGCCCACCACCAGGTTGCGCACCGCTCGCGCGAGGCAGAACGAAGATGGCCAAAATGGCCAAGCTAGCTATTGATCTCTTCATGCCATCCTCGTTTACTGAGATCCGCCAAAGGAGTGAGTTGTAGCGCGTATCGTACTCGAACGGCGCAGAATCGTTCGATGTGCCGCCAAGAGTGAGACAACGGCTGCGATTCGGAAGTTGTGTCTCAACTCGTGGCGGCAAACCTACTTTCAGCCATGATAGCCTTTGACGCTGGCTAAACGGTATTGCAGTCCATGCCGCTCGGTCCCGCAATGAGTGTCAGCGAGTGACTAACGGTATTGTTGTTCCCGTCTGTCACAGTCACCGAGACGTGATGCGAACCGTTGGAGGCAAAAGCAACTATGATCTCGCGACCATTCTGGAACTTGATCTGACCACTCGTATTGAAGGTGTACGAGTATGTGTTCCAAAGTCCTCCAGTTGCATTGGCGACGTACCGCAGGTTGCACGATGAAGACGCGAGGACATCTGTCGAACCCGTAACAAAAGTTGAGAGCGGAGCGGCAGGAAGCGCCGGCACGGGAGCGGTGATAACCCACGACCCACCGAGATCACTCTTGATACGCCCAAGTTTGGAAAAGAACCGCATCCCGAACGCGTGGCCACTATGGATACCGACAATGGAAACGAACTCGTCGGTCCAAAACGGAGCTCCCGGCAATTCAGACCCCTGAATCTCGGGATGGCCAGGTACACGGATGAACATTGGCCCGCCGCTGTCGCCTCCGTCCGCCGCGTACGAACCCTGAGCCGCGCAGCGAATTTGATACGTCGAAGTGGACTGCGGCCAATTGGGTACCATTAGCTGATCAATGCATGTGCTGACAACGTTTCCAGTTCTCCACCCAGACGTTCGGCCGATCATGTCGACATTTTGCCCGAGTAAGACGTCGTCTTGGGAGTATATAGCGGTGAAGTACGGCTTCGACTGATTGACGTCTAGAAGTCCAGTTCCGAGGCTCACGGTCCGAAGGATCTTACCAACCGCCATTGGGTGCTGCCCAGTACTGGATGCGAATAACGCATCCGCACCTCGGCAGTTATATGCGGCAATACCGCAGGTATAGTACGATGGATCTACCGATTCCATCGCTAGAACTGGCGGTGAGTTTGGTAGCATGGACCACTGTGAAAAATCCGGAAAGAACATCATGGAGCTACAATGGGACGCGGTGACAAAGCCGAGTATGCCATTGCGTTGTGCAACAAAACCGACCGTACACCCATCTAGGCTACCGCCTCTCACTATTTGCTGACCACCTGCAAGTGGATCTGAGGAGCCTGAGGTCAGCGTTAGCGGTGGTGCGGAATGAGCGATGTACTGCGATTTTTGTTGCAACTTATAGGTAACCAGTCTTTCGGTTGCTGAACTCGCACCAAGGGCTCTTTGTACTTCTGCTTGCGTTAACGGCAGTCGGTCAGCGGTGCTCTGCGTCCCAACTACAACGCGATTTGCACGCTCATCTAGGTCAACCGTGACGACTCCCACTACTGAACCAAGAACCTTCTCGGATATCTGATTTCGGATGTTTGCAAGCTCTACAAAGGTGTACTCCGACCGTTCTACTCGAAACCCGCGTGCCAGTTTACCACCGCCCGGATTGTATCCAGGATTGGCACGGACGAGATCACGAACAAACGCGAGACTGGCCACGTCATCCTTCGCATCGCGAACGCGAACCACCAATGTACCATCTTCGGTGTAGTAGAATCCCGCGCTCGATGGTGCGACCCTACTCAAGGAGCGAAACAGGTGCTCGCCGTCTCTTCCTACGTCGTCAATGTCTTGAACGACCACGCTCTTTGGGGGGGGCTCGGTTGGGCCGACGCGCTCCGGAAGATCTCGACAAGCCTGCAAAAACAGAGGAGTCAGCAACGCGGCCATCGACAGAGAATGCCGGAAGGCCGGTCGAGTTGCAACGCTGAGGGTTGCTGTGGCTAGGCGGAATCGATTTGGCATCGAGATCTCCAATACTGGCGAATGTGGATATGACTAGGTTCTGAGCGGCTTAGTCTCTTCAACCTTCTCGAGAGGCCGCATTTGATCAGTAGTTTAGGACTGCCGAATCGATCTTGGCAATAGGTCGTTTGCCCTATGTGTCTTCATACTGAACATCGCGTGTACACTCGTCGGTTGGGTTAGAACAACCAGCTCTGGCTTTAGCTTGCCCGTGTCTAACTTTGCGGTAGACGGTCAACACTTACGGGATAGACGCGACTCAGGAACGCTCCAACGCAATGGCAATCCAGTCACGAGAACGATATCCTCCTGTAACAACGCGTCTACTGCGAACTACCTTTGAAAGAAGGCGCTTGCTCGATTCTTGTTTTAGTGAACTCGAAGACGGGGAACTCGTCAAGCGAACCAACGCCTTAATGGCTCACGCAGAATCAGAGAGATAGGACGTCATGCAGCGCCAAGGCTGCGCGGCACTTGTGTCTGACTGGTAGAAACACCGCGCAGCGTTCAGCTAGGACTGCCAGACCATCCGCTGCGTACCCCGCCACACCGCACCAGGTTCAAGCACCACCGGTTCGCGAATGGCCCCCGCCTCCACACACACCATCTGCCGTTCATCCCCGGGCGCAAAGTCCACACGCGATGCCGTGCCCTCGGGGCCAGGGTTCCACACCACCGCGTCGGGGAAGCCGCGCTTCTCGATGCGCAGCACCCTGTCGCCATCGTGCAACTCCAGCACGTCGGGCGCGCCGTAGTACACACGATCCACATTGCCCGGGAACGTCACGGCATCACCCCGCTCCACGAACTCGGCGCCACCCTGCAGTGCGTCGCGATAGCTGAGGCCCGCCAAGCCATGCACGCGCGCCGTCAACGCATCGCGCACGGCGAAATACGGATGCAGCGCCGTCGTGAACTCGAAGGGCACGCGGTCGGTGTTGGTCACTTGCAGCGTGAGTTCGAGCGACGACCCGCTCACTTCAACGCGCAATTGCGCCTGGAACTCATGCGGCCATGCTGCCGCGCGCTCCAGCCATTGGGCCGGCAGATCACAGCGACCCAACTCCAGCACGACAAACTCCCCGAGTACCAGCTCCACCACACGCCAGCGACAGTGCCGCGCAAAACCATGTTGTGGCAGCAGACCCGGCCCGAACTGCGGAAAGCACACCGGAATGCCGCCCCGGATGCTCACCCCCGCGCCATACTGCGCGCGAGTGCTCACGAACAACTGCTCATCTCCACCGGCCGGTATCCACGACGCCACCTGCGCGCCGTCGAGATACACACGCACCGACGCACCATCGACTGCTTCGACATCGACAAACGGCGTCGCCACTTCCGCCAGCTCACCCAAGGTCGCCCCACTCACTTGGCCGTCACCTGCACGAGCGTGCGATAGAGAAATTCCGTGGCCCAACCCAGCGCCGCCACTGGAACGCGTTCGTTGTCGCCATGCATGCGCAGTTCGTCTTCCATGGGCAGTGGCATGGGCAGAATGCCGTAGGTCGGGATACCCTTGGCACGCAGCGCCGCCCCATCGGTGGCGCCCGTGCTCATGAACGGAATGACCGTGGTGCTCGGCACCATGGCCGTGGCACTCGACTCCATGGCGCGGTACAGCGCCGTGCTCACCGGAGACACCGGCGGCGACGTGCGCGGCTCACCGTCCAGCGCAAACGTGACCTGCTTCTCGCCGCCCACGCGATTGAAGGCCGCCACCACCTCACGCACATCGTCGTTGGGCAACACACGCAGGTTGAAGGTGGCGCTGGCCTCGCTGGGAATGACGTTGCTGCGAATACCGCCACGCAGCAGCGTGAGCGACTGCCCGCTGCGCAGCACGGCGTTGTGCAGCGGCTCGCGCGACAACACCACTGCTGCCGCGTTGACCTGCGCAGCCGATGCGCCAGTTGCGGAAATGCGCTGCATGGCCGCCTTCATGACCGGGTCCTTCTCGATGCGCGCGAGACGCGCAAAGTAGAGCCGCGTGGTTTCGTTGAGCTTGACCGGCGCGCGATAGGCATGCACCCGCTGCACCGCACGTGAAAGCGCTGCCAGCACATTGTCGGGCAACGGCACCGAGCCATGACCACTCGGGCCCGTAGCCGAGGCCACCACGTTATACGACACCTTCTCGGTGGTCTGGATGTTGACCGACTTGACCACACCATCGGCCACACGCACTCGCCCGCCTTCGTTGAGCGCGAACTCGGCATCCTTGATGAGATCGTAGTGCCGCGTGACCATGTGCTCGATGCCCACTTCCGGTCCGCCTTCCTCGGCGGCCGTGGCCATGAAGATCACATCGCGGTCGAGCTGATCACGACGCGCCGCCAGTTGCTGCATGGCCGCCGTGGCCGTGGCCAGCATGCCTTTGTCGTCAATGGCGCCGCGACCGTACAGATACTCCACGCCCGCTTCGTTCACCCGCGTGGCCGTGAACGGTGGCGTCTTCCACTTGGCACTGTCCACGCCCACCACGTCCATGTGCCCCATGATGATCACGGGGCGCTTGCTGGCGTTGGGCGCCTTGAGACGGGCCACGAAGTTGGCGCGACCATCAGCGGCGGGCAGCACATGCCGCTCTACACCGGGAATGCTGGCAAACACCGAGTCGAAGTACTGCGCGGTGAGCAGCTCGTTACCCGGCGGATTCTGCGTGTTGAGCCCGATGAGCCGTGTGAGGTGCACTTCGGCCGTGCGCTGCGCGAGCGCTCTGTCAAAACCGGCTGGCGCCGCTGTGCTCACCGTCCACGGCGTAGCGCCCTGCGCGTAGGCAGGGCGCGCGCACAGGGCCACAGCGCACAAACTCACACCAAGCGCCGGCACCCACCGCGCCACCGGCAACGAACGCCCGCTCAAAGCTCCCATCCCTTCCGGTACTCGCGCGTGAGAAACTTGTTCGCTTCCGGCGCATTGGTGAACGCTTTGTTCGGCGCGTCGTAGAGCACCTTGCGCCCCTGTCCTGCACGCAGCGCCGCAATGCCCAGTAGCATGGTTTCCGTAAGCGGCGCCGCCTGCGCAAACGGCGAGCTGGCCTGGGCTTCACCCTTGCAAGCCTGAATCCAGTTCTGTTCGTGCGACACGGTGATGCGAGGAATGCTCTGCTTCACCGTCTCGGCCTTCTTGCTCACCGACTCGGGATAGATGCGCGGCCGGTTGCCGTAGGTCTCGTGAATGAGGATACCCTTCTCGCCAACGAGCATGCCGCCACCACCGTCACTGCCGGGCGCCGAGATGGGCGCATCGTCGGGCAGCATGGCGGGACGCGGCGGCAGCAGGCCACCATCGTACCAGTAGAGATCCACCGGGCCGCGCTTGCCGACTGCCGGGAATTCGAACTGAGCCATCATGGCCAGCGGATAGGTGGCCGGGTTCTGCGCGCCACCACCCCAGGGGCTCGACGAGGCCGTGATGCTGGTGGGATAGGTGAGCTCGAGTGCGGTGAACGACTGGTCGATGAGATGTGCGCCCATGTCACCGATGGCGCCCACACCGAAGTCCAGCCAGCCGCGCCACGCGAACGGATGATAGGCCGGGTGATACGCGAGGTCGGGCGCCGGTCCGAGGTAGAGATCCCAGTTGAGTCCCGGCGGCAGCGTGTGGTCGTTGGCCGCCATGGCGGACCGCACCGCGTTGTCCACCGTTCCCATGTTCCAGGTGGGACGCGGATTGGGCGTGGACACCGGCGCGTTGGCTGGACGCGGACGCGGAATGCCCTGCGCCCAGTAGCGCACGGGGCGATCCGTCCACACGTGCACTTCTTTGATCTTGCCGAGCACGCCGCTGCGCACCACCTCGATGACACGATGCGAGCCCTCCATGGAGTGGCCCTGATTTCCCATCTGCGTGACCACCTTGGGATTGGCGGCCGCCGCCTTGGCCAGCAAACGCGTTTCGTACACCGAGTAGGCCAGCGGCTTCTGCACGTACACGTGCTTGCCCAGTTGCATGGCCGCGAGCGCGATTGGCGCATGCAGATGATCGGGCGTGGCAATCATCACCGCGTCGATGTCCTTCTGCTTGCTCAGCATCTCGCGGAAATCCGTGTACTTGGCGGCCGCCTTGTACACCTCAGCGAGCTTGAGATTCTGTGGCGTGGGTTCACCCTGCCGCGGCTTGAGCCGCCCCTCGATGTTGCGCTCGACGTATCCGAAGTCCACGTCGCAGACCGCCACGATGTTGTCCGTGAGCATCTGCGCCATGTTGTTCATGCCCATGCCGCCGATGCCCACGCAGGCGATGTTGAGCGTGGCGCTGGGCGCCTGATACCCCTGACCGCCCAGCACATGGCGGGGCACGATCATGGCACCCATGGCGAGTGTAGACGACGTGGCCACAAAATCGCGGCGCGAAAACGGCTGGGACATGGGCGGGAGGTGCGGAGGGGGAGGGGGCTGACGCAAACAGGCCGAGCGGCCTGCGGTAACACAGGTTGTATATGCAGAGATATGCGAAACGGACCGCCCATCCGTCAGATGAGCGGTCCGTCCAATGTACGCGCGGTCAGAATCGCAGCAACCGCGCCGGCGTCACCTGTTTGGGGTCGCCCACATACGCCCAGCGCACCCGCGTCATGTAAGTGCGAGCCGCCCGCTGGATGTCCTCCGGCGTGACCGCGCGCAGTTCCTGCACAAAACGCGACGCCCGCCGGAAGTCTCCCTGATACAGTTCGGCGCGCGCGAGCATGTTGGCCTGGTCGGCGTTGGTCTCGTTGTCCAGGAAGTAGGTGACGATGAACTGCTGCCTGAGCAGTTCGAGCCCTTCCTGGGTGATGATGCCCTCCTGCAGCGCACGGATCTGCTGCTGCATGATGGCCAGCACCTCGTCGGGTTGGGTGGTGGTCACGTACAGTCCGCCCACGGAGAAGGCACGCTCCACGAAGGGCGCATTCACCGAGTAGGTAAGATTGCGGCGCTGGCGGATTTCCCCGAAGAGCCGCCCCGAGAGCACGGCGCAGGCCAGTCGCAGGGCGTTGTAATCGGCGCTGGTGGCTTTGGGCCCGTGGAAGTAGCCCTGCAGATAGTTGGTGGGCAGCTGCCTGGGTTCCACCACATAACCGGCCGGCAAGTCCTGCGGCGGATCGGGCAGTGTCCAGGCGTAGTTGCCGCGCGGCAAACGGCCCAGTGATTCCCGCACCAGCCGCTCCACTTTGCTGCGCGACACGTTGCCCACCACCACGAGCATCATGCGCGAGGTCACCATCTGCGAGCTGTGATACGCGCGCAGCGCCTCCACCGTGAGACTGCGCAGGGAGGCCTCGGTACCCGCCGGCTCGAGACCGTAGGGGTGTCCGACAAAGGCCATGCTGTCAGCCAGATAGTCAAGCTGCGCATCGGGACTGTCGCGACGCTGACTCATGGCCACGGCAATCTGCTCACGCACCAGGTCCACATCGGCCGCGTCGAGACGCGGCGCCATGATGCGATCGGCAAAGATGGCCCAGGTGCTGTCGAACCCGGTGGTGGTGGCACGCAACCCGACCGAGGTCCAGTCCACACCACCGCTCACGCCAATGGCGCTGCCCAGCGCGGCCATCTTGCTGCGCAGCAGATCGCGCGGATACTTGCGTGTGCCCCGCTCACTGGCCTCCAGCAGCACCAGCTCGATGCCCTGCGTGGCGGGCGTCAGCTGCCGCACACCACCAAGCAGGTACAGGTTGGCGGCCACCACGTTGTTGGCCGTCACCTGACGCAGAATGACGGGAATGCCGCTCACCTCGAACTTCATGGTGAGCGAGTCATCGCCCATGATGGCGGGAGACGGCGGCGGTTCTGCCGGCCGGGCCGTTGGAGCCGAGGCGGGCTTTGCCGGCGCGCGCGTGGCGGGACGACGCGGCGGCGTGCGGGTTCCCGTGCTCTGGCCGGACGCGTCGTGCCCAATCAGCGCCGACCCGATGAACGCGGCACACAGGACATGACGCATGCAGGTGTGACGCCTCATGGCCGGATCTCCGCCTTGATGGGCGAGAGCAGCTCACGCTCGGTGAGGCCGGTCTGCCGCCGCGCCTGACTGGAAAGCAGCACATTCACCACGCGCGGCTTGCCCGCGATGTAGGTGCGCGTATAGCGCATGAGATCCGTGATGCGCTGCTGGGCCATCTGGTCGGTGTAGCTCATGAAGTAGTCGAGATTGGCCACACTCCACCAGAAGCCAATCGTGTGCGCAATCTCCGAGGCCTTTTCAATGCCAAAGGCACTCGACACGGCGCGCTGCGCTTTCACGGCCTCGAGTTCACGCGGGGTGATGTAGCTGGGGTCGGTGAAGCGCGCGAGTTCACGCTCGAGCGCCGCCATGGCGGCGCGGAACTTGTCTGGCGTGGTCTGGCCACTGATGGAAATGGGCCCCACCTGATTGAGGGTGTAGTAGTTCACCCCAATGCCCTGCCAGAGCCCCGAGTCCACCAGGTTCTTCTGAAATGTGCTGCCCGGTGTGTTGAGCACATCACTGAACACGTCGGCCGCAAACGTGGCACCCGGGTCCTTGCCCACACTCGGGCCCTGCCACTGAATGAGCACCGCCACCACGCCAATGGGCTCTTCGGCAATCTGCGCCTTGTTGCCATCGAGCGCGGGAATGGGCGGAATGGGATCGGCCACAAAAGGATCGGCGCCGCGCGGCCAACTGCCAAACACCTCCTGCGCCAGCGCAAAGATGCGCTCGGGCACCACGTCGCCCGTCACGATCAGCACGCAGTTGTTGGGCACGTAGTACTTGCGCTGGATCTCGCGCATCTGCGCCGACGTGACGTTGGCCAGTACCGTGCGGTCGCCGATGGTGTTCTTGCGGCTGGTCTGACCCGGATACAGCAGGTCCGTGGCCTTCTGCTGCCAATGAAAACCGGGCTGCGCCTCGTTGCGGTCGTACTCGCCCAGCACCACTTCCTTCTCGCGCTTGAGCTCATCCTCGAGAAAGAGCGGATTGATGAGCGCACTGGCGAGAAAGCGCAGACCACCGGCCACCGAGTCGGCAGGCAGCGTGAGGTAATAGTTGACGCGCTCTTCCTGAGTGGTGCCGTTGAACACCGCCCCCAGCTCGCCGGCGCGATCGGTGAAGGCCTCGGCCGAGGGCAGGTCCTTGTTGGCCTTGAAGAACATGTGCTCGTACATGTGCGCGAGGCCGTTGTACTCGGGCGACTGCGTGAAGGCCCCGTTGCGCACATTGATTTCGAGCGTGGCAATGGGCACACCGTGGTTTTCCACCACCACGACTTCGAGCCCGTTGGCCAGCACGGTGCGCTTGAGCACCTTCTGCAGTTCGGCGCGCGATTGCGCGGCCAGCGTGGCCGGTGGCGCATACAGCGGCGCCGCAAAGGCCAGCATTCCGGCCACGGCCAGGCGCCGCACCCACGACCGGGGGCGGAAGCGAGGCTCTGAGCTGTGCCGGTCTATGAAAGTCAGGAACATGGACAGACGGTTGAAGACGTGGGCGGCGGCGCCACCCCTGGCACCCCACCGGCTGCGAACATACCCCGCTGTAGGATAACCCGATCCCCGCGGTCTCCCGTGACGGGCCCGGATCGTCATGAATGGACCGGGCGATAGATTCCCGCCATGTCCTCGCATGCCCCCCACACGCCCGCGGCCCTCGCCGGCCTCGACGCCTCCCGCCTGCGCGCCCAGGTGCCGCTGGCGCCATTCACCACCTTTCGTATTGGCGGGCCGGCCGACTGGTACTACGAGGCCACGAGCGCCGAGGACCTGGCACAGGCGGTGACCGCCGCGCGCGAGTCCCACATGCCGTGGTTCGTGCTGGGCCTCGGCGCCAACATTCTGGTGGGTGATCGTGGTGTGCGCGGGTTGGTCATTCGCAATCGCGCCACGCAGCATCACGTGACGCCGGACGGCGTGTTGCACACGGAAAGCGGCGCCGTGGTGCAGCAGCTCGTGCTCGACACCGTGCGCGCGGGCTGGTCGGGACTCGAACACTACATCGGCATTCCGAGCACGGTGGGCGGCGCGCTGTGGCAGAATCTGCATTTTCTCTCGCCGGCACCCGAGCGCGAACGCACCATGTTCATCAGTGAGGTCTTCCGCGACTGCGACATTCTCGCGGAAGACGGCACACGACGCACCGTCGACGCCGACTACATGCAGTTCGGGTACGACGACAGTGTGTTTCATCATCGGCGCGACATTGTGCTGGCCGCGCGCTTTCAACTCAGCGCCGACGATCCGGCGCGTCTGCATCGTGTGCTGCAGGAAAACCTCGCCTGGCGCGGCGCGCGTCATCCCTGGCTGGAGGTGCATCCCAGCGCCGGGTCCATCTTCAAGAAGATCGAGGGCGTGGGCGCGGGCCGTCTCATCGATCAGTGCGGCCTCAAGGGATTCCGCATGGGGGGCGCGCAGATCTCGCACATGCACGCCAACATCATGGTCAATCTGGGTGGCGCCACGGCGGCCGATGTGCGGGCGCTCATTGCGCACGCCCAGACGGCAGTGTTCGAGCGCTTTGGCCAGCGGCTGGAAACCGAGATCGGGATGATCGGGGAGTTCTGACGGGGTTTTGCCGGGTCTGGCAGCAGCACCCCCGGCAACAGATCTGGCAACGGTAGGTGGCGGAAGGTACGGGAAACCCAGTGGACGCGGGCTGTGTCCCAGCAGGAAACCCCGTTTCCCCCTCGACCCCGACTGTCGTGTCCCGTCGACATATCCTGTGGGCCTGGCTTTGGTGCCTGAGTCTGCTGGCGGCCCCACCCGCCCTGGCTCAAACCGTGGACGTGATCCGCGGACGCATCACCGGCGCCAACAACGAACCGCTCGAGAACGTGGCCATTCTGGTGACGTCCATCTCGGGCAATGTGAACCGTCCCGCCCGCACCGACCGCAACGGTCGCTTCACCGTCACCTTTCCCAATGGCGACGGTGATTACATGGTCACCGTCACGGCGGTGGGCTACGCGCTCAAGCGCTTTGAGGTCAAGCGCGTGGCCGATGAAGACGTGCTGCTGGCCGATGCCAAGCTCACCCCCGTGGGTACGGTGCTCGATGCCATGCAGGTTACGGCCGACCGTCAGCGTGTCTCGCGCAACGAAACCAATCAGGACGTGGGCGGCACGGAGCGCATCATCAACAACATGGCCGCGCTGCCACCCGATCAGATGGGTGACCTGGCCGCCATGGCCGCCACGCTGCCCGGTGTGCAACTCGTGCCCGGCATGGATGGCAGCAACGGCTACTCCGTCATGGGCCTCGGCGCCGATCAGAACAACACCACGCTCAACGGCATGAATTTCGGCGGCAATGGTCTGCCGCGTGATGCCGGCGTGTCGTCGGGCCTCATCACCAGTCCATACGATGTGTCGCGCGGCGGTTTCAGTGGTGGGCAAATGGGTCTGCGCACCCGGTCAGGCAGCAACTTCCGCAATCGCGGGTTGAGCTTTGTGGGTGATGCCCCGCAGTTGCAGTTCATGGACCGCGCGGCACGCGCCACCGGACAGCAGTACAGCAACGGGTCACTGGGTGGTTCCGTGTCCGGCCCCTTGGTGTTCGACAAGGCGTTCTACAACGTGGCCTTCCAATTGGGCCGTCGAAGCAATGACCTGCAGACACTGCTCAACATGTCCGACGCCGGCCTCAAGGCCAGTGGCGTGGCGCGCGATTCCGTCATGCGCCTCATGAACATTCTGGGCAGCAACGCGGTGCCGCTGGCGGCCGGTGGCATTCCCGGCAGCCGACTGTCCGATCAGGGCTCCATTCTTGGCGCCTTCGACTTTGCGCCGCCCACGAGCACCTCGGGCACCGCGTTCAATCTCACGTTCAACGGCTCGTGGAACAAACAGAACCCCGCCGGTGGCCTCACCACCTCGCTGCCCAATGCCGGTGGTGACCGCAACATGTGGAACGCTGGTGTGCAGGGCCGTCACTCCGCCTACCTGACCTTCGGCAGCGTCAACATCCTCACGGAAACCTCGGTGGGCGTGAATGCCAGTCAGAATGAGGGCACGCCCTATCTCAACCTGCCGGGCGGACGCGTACGCGTGAACAGTCAGTTCGACGACGGTACGCTGGGTCTGCAGAATCTCGCCTTTGGCGGCAATCAGTTCCTGGGCACTTCGCAGGGATCGAACAGCCTCATGGCCATGAACACACTCTCGTGGTTCAGCGCCAACAACAAGCATCGACTCAAGCTCGCCACCGAAATCCGACGCGACGGCTCCACACAGGACCAGACCGTCAACCGGCTTGGCACCTACAGCTACAACTCCCTGGCGGATCTCGCGGCGGGCATTCCCGTGGCGTATACGCGCACGCTCTCACCGCGTGAACGCGACGCGAGCATGCTCATTGGCGCCGTGTCGCTGGGTGACTCCTATCGGTACTCGCCCACCCTGCAGATTCAGTATGGTCTTCGCGTTGACGGCAATCGCTTTCTGGATGTGCCTACGGCCAACACGGCGCTGCTCGAGCGTCTCGGCGTGCGCAACGACCGCGTACCTGATGGACTGTATCTGAGTCCGCGGCTTGGCTTCTCCTGGCAGTACGGCACGGCGCCGCAGATTGGGGCCTTCGCGGGCGCCTTCCGCGGTCCGCGGGCGGTGGTGCGTGGTGGCATTGGCGTGTTTCAGAACATGCCGCAGGCCACGCTCGTGGGCGGTGCCATCGACAACACCGGCTTGCCCTCGGCCATTCAGCAGCTCGCGTGTGTGGGCGCCGCCATTCCCGCGGCCAATTGGGCCGCCTTTGCCGATCCGTCCAACATTCCCTCACGCTGCGCCGACGGCAGCATGGGCTCGGTGTTCAACAACGCCGTGCCCAATGTATCGCTGTTCGACGAGGCCTTCATGCCGACACGCAGCGTGCGCTCCAATCTCAGCTGGTCGGGACCGGTGCTCTACAACCGGCTCAATGCCACCTTCGACGCCACCTACTCGCTCAATCTCAACCAGGCGAGCTTCGTGGACCGCAACTTCGCTGGCCAGCAGCGCTTCAGCCTGAGTGCCGAAGACGGACGACCGGTGTATGTCGACGCCGCCAGCATCGTGCCGCTCACCGGTGGCATTGCCGCCGGCGACGGCCGCCGAGTACCGGAGTATCAGCGTGTCACGCGGCAACTCAGCGACCTCCAGTCACGCAGCGCGCAGTTCTCCGTGCGTGTCTCACCCATGCAGTTCAACAGCCAGTTCAGCTGGAACGCGAGCTACACTTACGGCAATGTGCGCGAGGAGTTCCGCGGCTTCCAGAGCACGGTGGGTGATCCCTTCGCCATTGGGAGCTCGCGCGCCTCGTTTGATTCGCGGCATCAGATCACCTACACGCTCAACTGGAACGCCTTCGATCTCATTCGCCTGAGCTGGTTCGGGCAGTTCCGCTCCGGCAACCCGTTCACGCCGGGCATTGGCGGCGACGTCAACGGCGACGGCTACAGCAACGATCGGGCCTTTGTGTTCGACCCCGCGCGCACCGGCGACGCCGCCCTCGCATCACAGATGCAGACGCTGCTGGACAACAGCAGCGGTGTGGCGCGCAACTGTCTGCGCGCGCAGCTGGGCCGTCTGGCCGATCGCAACAGCTGCCAGGGTCCGTGGACCAGCTCGGCCAACTTGAGTGTGTCCTTCAATCCGCTCAAGCTGCGTCTGCCGCAGCGCGCCAACCTGACCTTCAACGTGTCCAACCCGCTCGGCGCGGCCGACCTGCTGCTGCACGGGCAGGACAATCTGCGCGGCTGGGGTCAGCAGATTTTTGTGGACCCCACCCTGCTCTATGTGCGGGGCTTCGATCCGGTGGCGCGGCAGTTCAAGTACGAGGTCAACCAGCGTTTCGGCGCCACCAATCCGCAGTTCCAGCAGTTCCGCGCGCCGGTCACGGTCAGCATGATGCTGCGCTACGACATTGGTCCCACGCGCGAGCGACAGATGCTCACGCAGGCGCTCGATCGTGGCCGCCGCACCACGGGCACCAAGGCGCCCGAGGCACTCATCAAGGCGCAGTTCGGCAACGGCGGTGTCCCCAATCCGCTGGCCACCATTCTGCGCGACCAGGACACGCTGCGGCTCTCGGCCGATCAGGCGGACAGCCTGGCCACGATGAACCGTCGCTTCATGGTGCGGCTCGATTCGATCTGGGCGCCCATTGCCAAGCAGTTTGCGGCGCTGCCCGATGGCTACGATCGGGATCGTGTGTACTGGCAGTACGTGAAGGCGCGCGAGGCCAGCATCGACATCCTGCGCAACTACGCGCCGGCGGTGAAGGGCCTGCTGTCGGTGGAGCAGCGGCGCAAGCTGCCGCCCTTCATCGCCACCGCGCTCGACGACCGCTACCTCAAGTCCATTCGTTCAGGCACGGCCGGTGGTGGTGGTACCACCATGATGGGCGGCATGGGTGGTATGGGTGGTGCGTTCATTGGCGGCATGAGTGGTGGCGGGGCCACCACCATCATCATGCGATGAGCGCTGACTTTACATCCAGTCTTTTCCGTGTTTCTAGTGGCTGCCGTCAAGCGGCCAAACCGTCAACAGCTCACGCAGAGAACTGCAAGAGAACCGCAGAGAACGCAGAGGAACGGATCATTCGTGTTGGATACTCATTTCTGATCCGTTCCGTCTCCACCCCGTCTAAAACACTGTCCTTTTGCTTGGACGGCTTCTCTCTGCGCCCTCCTTTCCTCCTCTTCTCTGCGTGAGCTGTTGGCGATCTCGCGGTGACCCGCTCCCATGTTCACCCTCCACCCGCACCCGACACTCACCATGCCTTCTCGTTCACGGCCTACTTCGCGGCAGCGCCTCGGCGCTGCCCTGTTGTTGCTTGGCGCAAGCAGCATTGTGGCAGACGCCCAGACGCTCACGCCCGCACCGGCCGGTTCACGACCGGCCATTCGCCCGCTTGGACCAGTCACCGCCACCAGCACCGAGCCCTTTGGTGTGGTGAGCAACCTGCGGGCCCTGCCCGGTGGGCGTGCGCTCGTCAACGACGTGGTGAATCGTCGTGTCGTGCTGCTCGATGAGAAGCTGTCGGTGGTGAAGGTGGTAGCCGACACCACGGCTGCCACGGCCAACGCCTACGGCGCCAATCCCGGCAATCTCATTGCCTTCCGCGGAGACAGCACGCTGTTCGTGGACGCGCAATCGCTGTCCATGCTCGTCATCACGCCAAGCGGCGAGGTGGCACGTGTGATGTCGGTGCCGCGTTCGCAGGACGCCATGATGCTGGCCAGTGCGGGCCTTGGCGGCGCGTACTACAGCAATGGTCATCTGGTGTATCGCGGTCGGCCGGCCATGCAGTTCCGTGCCAGCAGCACGAGTGGTGGCGCCCCCCAGATGCCGGCCATGCCCGACACCATGCCCGTGGTGCGTGTCAATCTGCAGACGCGTGTGCTCGACACGCTGGCGTACATGAAGGTGCCCAACACGCGCACCACGATGAACACCACCGAAGACGGCAAGCTGCAGCCGTCCATCGAAATCAATCCGCTGCCGGTCGTGGACGAGTGGACCGTCACACCATCTGGCGACATCGCCATCGTGCGCGGCCGCGACTATCACGTGGATTGGGTGTCGGCCAACGGCGAAAAGCGCGCTTCACCCAAGGT
This sequence comes from Gemmatimonas sp. UBA7669, assembly GCF_002483225.1. Classification (NCBI taxonomy): domain Bacteria; kingdom Pseudomonadati; phylum Gemmatimonadota; class Gemmatimonadia; order Gemmatimonadales; family Gemmatimonadaceae; genus Gemmatimonas; species Gemmatimonas sp. UBA7669. The sequence goes on from NZ_DLHL01000005.1 coordinate 16,005, forward strand.
GGCGTTCGACTGGAAGCGCATGACCGATGTGGACAAGATCAAACTCATCGACTCGGTGAAGGCCATTCGCGAGCGGCAGCTGGCGGCCAATCCGGGTCAGGGCCAGGACATCGCGCGGGCCTTCGGTTCAGCCATGGGTGGCGGCGCCGGCGGTGGTGGTGCCGCGCCGCAGGTGGTGATGCGCTTCGAAATGCGCGGCGATGGTGGTGGGCCTGGCGGACCGGTGCGCGCGCCGCAGGTGGTGGCGCCCAACTTCACCTATGTGAGCCCGAGCGAGTTGCCCGACTACCAGCCCGCGTTTTTTGCCAACAGTCTGCGCGCGGATGCCGATGGTCGCTTGTGGCTGTCCACCATTCCCACCAAGCCGCAGCCGGCGGGCACGGTGTACGATGTGCTCAACGCGCAGGGCGAAGCGGTGGAGCGTGTGCTGGTGCCCGAGGGACGCAGCATCGTGGGCTTCGGCCCGGGTGGTGTTGTCTACCTGCAGTCGCGCGCGGATGGCAAGACCATCCTCGAAGCGGCGAAGATCAATCCGTAAGGACCGGTAACGACTAATTCTTGGGCGTGTCGACTTGCACCGCGCGCCTGGCGCTGCGGCAGAGTCGTTCGCCGGCCTTGCAGTAGCTCGTGTGCAGGGTGCCGCGCAGTGGTAGCAGGGAATCTGCCACCAGCGTGGTGACCGCCCCAACGAAATACGCGCTGTCCTCGGTGACGGCCGGCCCTTCGAACTGGAGGCGCCGGCCGTCGTCCGTTTCAATGAATGGTGGCAGCAGCGCATTGATCTGATCGCCGGGCCGCGGGTTGACCGCAAGCTTAGCGCCGGTGGCGGTGTGCTGCACGGCCAGGGGTGGGCCGGAGTCCACGGCCGCGGGGTTGCCGAATTTCGGCAGGCGCGGGAGGGCGGACGACACTTGGCCGTCCGTGGACGCCGCTGTGGTGTCGGTGGCGGCCGGCTGGTCGTGGCCGCTCGACGGGGCGCAGCCGGCGGCGGTCGCCGAGAGCGACAAGGCGAGCGCTAGGCGCCAGCGTCGGGTGGTCGAGGGCATCTGTTCAAGATAGTTCATTTTGGGGGCTGGTTGGGTTGAACCGCCTTGTCGCGGATGACGCGGATTGGGCGGAAACAGCACGGATGAAAAGCTTTGTAGTTGTTTATCCGTGCTGTTTCCGCCTCATCCGTGAAATCCGCGACAAGGCAGTTCTGGATCTCTCAGCCACACGGACTCTTGTAAGAGTTGACATTATTGGCCTAGTCTGTAAAGTTTGTCCACATGATCGACATCCTTTCGTCTCCTGCTGAGGAGCCAACCACCGACCCCCGGGTTGCCGCCATCCTCGACGCGGCACTGCCGGTGTTCCTGCGCTTTGGCTACCGCAAGACCTCCATGCAGGACGTGGCGGCCGCCGCGGACATCTCCCGCCAGGGGCTCTACCTGCACTTCCCGGGCAAGGAGCAGCTCTTTCGCGCGGTCGCCATTCACCATTTCGCTCGCGCACTGAACGCAGCGCGAGTGGCGCTGACCGCTGACAAGCCGCTCACCGAACGGGTGCCTGAGGCCTTCGACATCTGGATGGGCCAGTTCGTGGGCATCGCATCGTCAGACGCCTCCGATCTCGCGGAAATCGGGCACGCCCTCATTGGCGCCGATGTGCAGGCCTACGAAACGCAGTTCGCCGCCGCGCTGACCCAGGCCATCGAAGGGTCATCGGTGGCCCCGTCCCTCGCCGCACGCGGCGTTTCGGCGGCCGACTCCGCGCAGATGTTGTTGGCCGTGGGACGGGGCAGCAAACACAGCGTGGCCACCCGCGCCGAGTTTCGCGCGCAAATCGCCCTCGCCACCCGCATCCTGTGCGCCTCCTCCGCTGGTTCCTGCTGATCTTCGTCCTGCTCATGTCTGCCACGATTGTTTCCGGTTGGAGCGCCTTTGGCGCATACCGCTTTGGTCCCGGCATTGGCACATCGCCAAGCAGCTTGCTTCGTGCCGAGCGCATGGCTGCATCGCCGCAGGTGCGTGACGGCCGATTCGTGAACGAGCAGGCCATGCGTGAGAACTACGGCCTCATGCTGCGCGGCCTGTTCACTCGCAGTGCACGCAGCGTGCCCGACACGCCGTTGCCGGTGGTGACGGACGCCGCAGCCAGCGCCCCCGCCGATGCACAGCAGTTTGAAGTGACGTGGTACGGACACTCCTCGCTGCGTGTGCGTGTCGCGGGTCTGCAGATCCTCATTGACCCCATGTGGGGTCAGCGACCCTCGCCGCTGTCCTTTGTGGGGCCGTCGCGCTGGTACGCGCCGCCAGTGTCACTGGACGCACTGGGCAGCGTCGATGTGGTGCTCATTTCGCATGACCACTACGACCATCTCGATCACCCCACCATTACCGCGCTGATCGGCAATCCGGCCAATCGTCACACGCGCTTTCTCGTGCCGCTTGGTGTGGGTGCACATCTCGAACATTGGGGCGTGGCGCCCGAGCGCATCGTGGAGCTGGACTGGTGGGAGTCGCAGGCCATTGGCGGCGTGACCTTCACGGCCACGCCCGCACGTCATGCCTCAGGTCGCACGCTGCTGGATCGCGACGCCACGCTGTGGGCGGGTTGGGCTCTGAGCACGGCCACGCAGCGGGTGTATTACTCGGGCGACACGGGCATGATGCCGGCGTTCGAAGCCATTGGTGAGAAGCTGGGGCCGTTTGATCTCACGCTCATGCAAGTGGGCGCCTACGGTGACGGCTGGCCCGACTGGCACCTGACTCCGGAGCAGGCCGTCGCGGCACATCGTGCGCTGCGCGGCACAACGCTGCTGCCGGTGCATTGGGGATTGTTCAATCTCGCGTATCACGCGTGGGATGATCCCATTGCGCGGCTCACGCGGGCGGCCGCCGCGCATGACCTGCTTGTTGCAACTCCGCGTCCTGGCGAGGCGATGGTCGTGGGTGGTGCAACGCCTGACGTGCGGTGGTGGGGGCGTTGAGCTTGCTGCACTGAGCGCCGAGTTGGCTGCTCGATCGTCAACAGCTCACGCAGAGAACTGCAGGAGAACCGCAGAGGTCGCAGAGAACAGCGGTCGGGGTCGGGGTTGTGGTCGGGGTCCTTCATCGCGGATGACACGGATTGAGCGGAAACAGCGAGGGTGTTCAGAATTTTGTGTG